>JAEOUK010000242.1 GCA_016839385.1 Promethearchaeota archaeon | reverse complement strand
TAGGTTTAGCCAGTTTTGGACAAGCATCGTATGAAGACACCTATAATAGTGGGATTTCAAGCAATGGTTTGACTCTCGCCAGACATGGAACATTAGCGCATAAATATTACACCAAATATCCCGAATGTTATGACCCCGGAATTGATGAGGACCTGGTGTTTTATGGAAAGCATGATTTGTTGGAAAATCTTCCTGGAACCGATTTAACGATTGGAGAAGCAATACTTTCACCAACACGAACCTACTCTCCGATATTAGTCAAAATTTTAGAGCAATATCAATCCCAAATTCATGGTATTTATAATAACACCGGTGGAGGGCAGACCAAATGTCTTAATTTTGGACATAGACTGCGTTATATCAAAGATAACATGTTTGAAATTCCTCCAGTGTTCAAAATGATCCAAGCCTCATCGGGTGTCACTTGGGAGGAAATGCACCAAGTTTTTAATATGGGACATCGCTTGGAAATAATAGTCCCAAAGGAGCAATCTCAAAATATTATTGACATTTCCAATTCTTTCAATGTTCCCGCAAAGATCATTGGTCATGTGGAATCATCTCAAGCTCCAGAGGGAAAAAATGAACTACATATTCGTTCCTCCAAAGGAGAATTTCAGTTTACAAAAAAGTCGGGATAAATGTTTATGAATTAATGTATGTAACATACTAAATTAGTAAAGTAAAAGGTAACACACATGTCAGATCCAATTCATGATGATCCATACGATGAATATAATTTTCCTGAGGAAGAACGAAACTATTCCCGACATATTGCACCACGTAGATTCTATATATTTTTAGAAACCTTTTTGGTAATGCTAATTAGTTTTTTACTATGGATTGGTGCGACCTATTTAGTTGGTCTTCTACCTGAAACAAGCAATCCCTTTCGAGAATTATTTTCCTATGGTTTCAGTGTAGTATATCTTATAATTGCTGTAATTTTAGCACTCACTTTTGTGCAATCTGTATTTCATAAAAGCAACTTACCGATGGTAAAGTCAGATCCCCCTTTAAAAGAAACCATTTCACTATTTACGTTTAAAAATTTTGGTATGCAACTTTTTTATGCGCTATTATTACTATTTCTAGTGTATATCCCATTAGATTTCATCACATACACAATCCCCGGCAGTTTGGAGTTTTCTCAAAAATCGCTGGGAAACCAAGGTGTAAATGTTTATCTATCGTTCACGAATTTTGGTCCTTTTATTCTCTATGGAATTTTGTTACATTTAATGGTAGGAATTCGAGAAGAACTTTTTTTCCGTGGTTATATGACAATACGGTCGGAAAAATACGTCAACGGGGGCTCTGCAGTAGTTATCAGTTCGATATTTTTTGGTTTCTCACATCTAGGGTACCTTGTTAACGGTTTAATAGAGGGAACAGTAAATCTGGCTCAAGATCTACTTCCTGCGATATTATGGACACTGGGAGCGTTTTTTGTGGGATCTGTATCTGCAGTTTTTATCATTAAAAAACGAATAATCTGGCCAATTATTCTCGCTCACGCTCTAAATAATGTGATCTCTTCTTCTGTTCTTTGGTTAAATGGAGTAAATAATATCAACTTTTGGGATCTCGCAAAATGGTTGTATTTACCCCTTTTGGGAGTATCTCTTATACTGGCTACAATATTTTTCCGTGAGGTGAAAGGTGGAATAAAATCGTATTTTGGGGCTTTTAAATCCTATAAAGAGGCAATACCAGACAGTAAACCACGTGGAAAAGCAGTACTTGCTGACATTGTTTTTGGATTGGTATTTTGGGCACTCGGATTGTTTGTCCCATTTTAGGGATAGATGTGATGATTATGGAAATTGGAATTATATCAGATACTCATATCAAGCCCAATATGGAATATTCAGGATTATATCGTCGAGTTCAAGAAGCATTTGCAGATGTAGAACTTATATTACATGCTGGGGATATATCCACCATTAAGTTTATTACCGATCTTGAGAAAATAGCACAAGTTGAAGCAGTTGTTGGGAATGTAGATGATTCTACGATCCATGAGCGATATACACCCTTTAGTAAAATTGAGATTATGGGGAAAAAAATTGGTTTAATGCATGAAATACCCTCATTTTCATTTATTAAACAAGAAAATATTGACATCATGGTTACAGGACACACTCATATTCCCTCTATCAAGGAATATTTCGAATTGGATCACGGGTTTTTGCATCTAAATCCTGGATCTCCTCTACAACCCCGAGCACCTCCATTAAATGCACGCTATCAAGTCCAACGTAACCCAATGCCTACAGTAATGATTTTAAATATTGATGAAGAGATATCTTCTGCCTATATTGTAACTCTTCGTTAGCAATCGAAAGTTAAATAAAACTTACTTAAGATAATTATATAAAAACAAAATATATTTGAAAAAATAGGGGTTCCAAAATTATGACAACAGCAAAACTGATGGAAATTTTAAAACAGCTTAATGAGAATGGGTATCAAGTATGCATCTTTGCATTAAAAGATGGTTTACCAATTGCATCGAAAAAAATTCCAGAATGCACCTATAATGAGAAAATGGTTTCTGCAATGGGTGCGATGTTGTCAGAAGGTGCTGAACGCGCAAAGGAAGACATGGGTTTGGCAGATTTAGAATACTTTAAGACAATTTATGGAAACGCATGCATTGTTTGTCAAAATATTAAAACATCAACAGGGCAAGTATATCTGCTTATTGGGTTAACAGATAAACCAGAAAACGATGATGTAGATAAGTACAACGAGAAATTATTTGATTGGGCAATAGAGAATGCGTTACCTGTTCTTGAGGAATTATCAAATCTTTAAATTTTTTATAAATTCTGTAATAATGGTTCCCACTTGATTTTCTTTCCCATTGTAGAAATGATCCGTAGAAATAGACTCTAATTTTGTTTTATTGGTGAAATTCGGGAGTAATTGTTTGATACGTGAAATAGGGATCAGATCATCGAATTCACCATGAATAAATAATATAGGAAACCCAACATCAAATTCAGGGGATATATGTGGCACAAATCCTATCG
>JAEOUK010000241.1 GCA_016839385.1 Promethearchaeota archaeon | reverse complement strand
ATGGAATCGAACTTGGACTAAAAGCTTACCAACGTTTGGAACAGGAATTTGGAGCAATGGAACTGACATATATACAAGCGGATATGATTCTAACGATATTATTCTTATTAAGTGGGATGCAAATGGAACTGAATTATGGAATTCGACATGGAATCTAGGCGGAAATAATGCAGAAATACATTCAGTATGGGGAATAAATGATTCGATATATATGAGTGGTACTTATATCGATGATCTACTTTTATTGAAATTTAATCAAAATGGTACTATAGAGTGGAATCGTACTTGGGGAGGGAGTGGTTTGGAGGAAAGTTTCGATGTATGGGGGGAGAATGATGATATTTACACATGTGGAATTACTACAAGTTACGGAAATGGATTAAGTGATGCGTTACTTATACGATGGGATTCATCAGGAAATTTAGTTTGGAATATCACTTGGGGAACTTCTTTTGATGAAAAATTATTTTCAATTTTTGGATATGAAGAAAATTTGTACGCTTGTGGTAGTAAATGGGTAGATAGCGAATCTAGTACAGATGTGCTTCTTATAAAATGGTATACAAATGGAACGCGAGTTTGGAGAAAGATTACGGGTGGAAAAGGAGATGATATTGGATATTCTATCTGGGCTAATAAATATCATGTGTATGTTGGCGGTTCAACGCATAATGATGCCATGGAATTCGCTGATGTTCTTTTTTTAAAATACTCTTATTCAGGAATACGGGATGAAAAATTAACGTGGGGGTATGACAATTCTGATGATGTTGTGAAAGGTCTCTATGTTACTAGTCAGAATTTATTTGTTTGTGGAACTTATGGAACGCATAAATCTCAATTAATATTGAAATATTTTTCTTATAACTTAATCCAACCTCCAAATTTCAAACCTTTAAATCCAAATCCAAGTTCCAATGGTAGTGTATTCATTGAATGGGAGAAAGTTCCAGGAGCGCAGTATTATAATCTGTACAAAGATATTCATCCAATTTTGGAGTTAACAAATAGAACTCCATATCAAACATTATCAAGTACGAATTTTTCCGAAATAGACTTACCCGAAGGAACTTATTTCTATATCTTGACTACAATTATCGATGGAGACTAATCAGTCAAAACTCTACCTGGCATTGTCCTAGTTGATTATCCCAATCTTCCAAGAAGAAAGATTCCAAGTTATAATTTAAATCTCATGTTTTTAATTATTGGAATAACTGCTGTACTAATAATAAAAAATGTAAGAAATAAAACTAAAAGGTCTTTCTGAATATTTCCATGATGGACCACTTGGATACTCTTCGTGTAATCAATAAAACTCCTATTATACATACGCCTATGGAGATTAGATATGTACGTAGAAAAGCACTCATTGAGAAGACAAAAATTACAGGCGTCTCCATTAATAATGCTACATTTGCAATCATTTGATAAGCAATGAAACTTCCGATTATAGTTCCCATTGTCCCCGCTGCCAACATCATAGTTAAACTCTCAAAAATGAAAATCTTACGAACATCATTTCTCTGAAGTCCCATGGCACGTAATAAACCTACTTCGAACATACGCTCTAATAATGAGGAATACATAGTGGAAATCAATCCAAACAATGCGATAACTATGGTGAGGATTAAAAGAACTTGCATAATGATATCAATCACTTGGTCATTTTGGGTGAATAAGTTGATTTTTGAGACATTATCATCGACTAAAATCCTATAATTTGTGCCATATAAGTCTGTAATCAAGGTCTTTGCATCGTTTATGCTCTCAGAAGATGTATCTTCTAAATTAATTAGTATTTTATCTAAGGGAGTTCCTTGATTCAATTCTTCTCCAGGATAGATATAACTGATATAATTCTTGATGGACATCATAACTCCAGCACCCCATACAGCTGCAGAGGAGCTACCAAAATTCCAAATTCCTGGCATTCCTGCAGAGATTCCAACAACGGTCATCGTTCGTGCTGTTCCGTCCCATGCTTCTTGATCCTCATCTGCAAATACCATACGCACTTTATCTCCAATTTTAGTGACTCCGATATAATCTGCAATGTTTTTCGAAATAATTATGGTATCATTGCGTGATTCGTCAAAAAGATCTGTAAATGTGTTTGTGCTAGAATCTGATTGCTTATCCCAAACGAAGAAATCTTCATTAGACAAATCTACATAATCTTGATCTACCCCAAATAGACCGCAATCAACCCATTTATTGAAAGTAATTGAACCGATATACGTTTCGATCTTGTTGATTGTGAATATTCGTTCAAATGCTTCCCCGATTGCTTCGGGATCTATTCCTTGTTCTAAAGCTTGTGTGAGAATGGATAAAATTTCGGTTAAATCTATGGTGTTATAAAGTAGAGGTGCTGTATTTTTTACTCCTATGGTTTGTGAAACTTGATCATATAAATTAAAATCGACGTTGTCTCCTGTTGATTCAGAACCTTGATTGACAATAACTAAATCTGAACCATAAGTATTTTTAAGACTATTGGTAGTCATCTCGGCTCGCATCACAATAAACGTGCTAAAAAAGAAGATAAATGCAAAGCTCAGAGAAAATAACAATATATTTCCTTGATTTCTTCTACGATTTCGTTTTAAACCAAGTTGAACTATTGGAAATATTTTCTTTAGAAATGGTCTAAAAATTTGAGTGAGTACCCATTCGATACCAGGGACTATTCCTACTAACGCAAAAACTAATCCTATCAATATAGCAAGTAATAATCCTAAAAAAATCGCTATTACTAGTATAAAATCTTCTGTAAGCATGATTCGAGGTAGAAATATGAACACTAATAATCCTGCTGTACTTATTGCGAATCCTAAAATCATTATTTTGAAATTTGAGGATCCCTCTTTTTTTAATTTATATTTTTGATGTTGATCTCGACGATAGGGATCTACCGCGCTCGTGATTTGAATTCTTCCCGCTTTAATTGCCGGTAGCATAGAGATCGCGATAGTTACAGCAATTCCAAGGACTCCACTTTGAATAATTGTTCCGGCATTCCATATCATAGGAATCCCCTTTGACCATATTTCAGATAATGAAGAAATCAACCATAACCAAAATGGTACAGAGCCTATGCCTAATGCCAGTCCAAAACCAGTTCCAAATAGTGCAATGAAAAGTCCTTGATAGATTACAACTTGCATATTTTCACGTTTTTTCGCACCAACAACTCTTAATACTCCAAATTCGCGAACTCTTTCCTCAATAGATGTCGTAAGAATTGAATTGATCAATATTCCGCTAATCATAAGAGCCATTATAGTTACAAATATTAACATCGTGTTCATTAGAGTAGTCATGAATTCTGAATTCTCTACTTCTTGCAGTTTCGGAGCAGATATAATATATTCAAAACCTAATTCACGTTGAATTTTCTCTCCAATATCCCTTATTCGATTAGTGGTTAATTTGATGTTTCGCGTATCATATATCCTTCCAGGATTCGCAAATGGTGCCATTACGTAGTTAGCTTCATTAGGTTTATCTAGAAAAGTTTGAGCTTGCATTAATTCCATAATAACTAAATTTGATTCCGCTGCTGAGAATTTTAGTTTATGAACACAAATTGCATCAATCGTCACATTTACAGAATATTGAGTATAAGTTAGAACCATCCAGTCTCCTACGGATAAGCTGTGAATCTTTGCAGTATTTTTTAATATAATAACTCGACCCTCGGGTATTGGTCCTTCATAAATTTCCTCTGTTTCATCTAATGTTATAGGATCACATAAAACGAGACTCCCCATCTTTCCCGAACTATCTTCGAGAGAGGTATTAATTCCATAAAACATCACACGAGTCGGATCTCCATCTGTTTGTGCTGTTTCCATATCAATGAAATTCAGAATTCGAGGATAATAATTATCAATTTCATCTATATCTGCAGTAGTTTCAATATAAGTGTGATTCAAATACGGATCAAATGTTAAATCTGGAGAAATGGATTTTGTAATTGTGAGATCAGAGCTTCCGGATTGAGCTGTTGCAATATCTAGGAAACTATAACTAAGTGAATCAATCAACATGCCGATTGCGGTTAGGAGAAATATTGCTATCATGACACCTAAAATAGCGAAAACACTTTTTAGTTTCTGTTTTTTAAAGTCTCTCCATGCAAATTGAAATGTATTCATAGCTTCTCTCCATCATTTTAATAATTTTATATTGCAATCTTTACAGAAGTATTCTCCTGGAATATCCTTGTAATAGTATTTCCCACACAATTTACATTGATATACTAGATTTAATGTATCAGTATCACAATCTGGGCAAATCATAGACCAAATGTAATCTTTATTTTGAAATTGTCTAGAACATCGCGAACATTTATAAGTAAACGGTTTCAAGGCTTCTGATTCAGGAGTCGCCATTTCAGCTTCCTCGCGTAACCGCATTTCCTCTAATTCTCGTAATCGCTGTTCCTCCAATAATCGTTCTTTTTGATCTTCAGTCAATATTTCTAAAGCTAACTCTTTTTTCCTCTGTGATGGTTTGATGAATTGAAAATAGAGGAATAAGATACCTACAATCAAAATAGTAGATACTCCAACAATAATATAAACCCAAAATAAACCTCTTCCTTGGTTCTGAATCGTTACATAAGTTATTGCTAGTACACGATTACCTATTGAATCATATGCCAACACCGATATTGTTGTGTTACCATTTCTAAATTTTGTTGTATCAATTTCATAGGAAAGGACCCCATCTTCAGATACTGCATCATCAATACTGACCGTGTTGATGTATAGGGTAACTAAATCATCATCTACTCCTGAAGGATCCACTATAATAATTTCTATGGTGAAAGTTTCATT
>JAEOUK010000240.1 GCA_016839385.1 Promethearchaeota archaeon | reverse complement strand
TTCAATACACGTAATGCTAGATAAGCTGCATTTTTAGCGTTATCTATTCCAACACATGCTACGGGAACCCCAGGTGGCATTTGTACTATAGATAATAAAGCATCCAATCCTACTAAATTTGCACTCACAGGTACACCTATGACCACTTTTTCTGTTTTCGAAGCTACAACTCCTGGTAATGCCGCACTCAATCCTGCAACACAAATGAATACTTTTGCAGTAGAATTTTTCACATATTCATCCAATTTTTCAGGATCACGGTGTGCAGAAATAATTTGGAGGTCAAACGATACTTTATTTTCTTCTAAAACTTGTACCGCTTTGTTGTATACTTTATCGTCCGATTTACTGCCAGCAAGTACAGCAACATCAATTTGAGACATAATAATTCATCTCATTAAAAAAATAATAATCTTGTTATAACAATTGAAAATTGAATATGTAGAAAAATTAGCGTTGAGCTACTAAAGAGAATTTCTCACCTAAAGACCACAATGTTTTGAAATATGTCATTGCATAACGAACAAGATTAGCTTCGGTTATCCAGAAGACCATATTTTCTTCACGGACATTAATTTTGAAGAAACTCGACAAGAATACCATTAAATCAGTTTCATCAATGATTATCCCATCAAACATTACTCGAGTTGTATATTGGATCTTAGATATTGTAAGCATTTTTCTCCAAATTTTCTTGTTCTCACTATCTGGAGAAAACGATTTTGGAATTATTACTTGTATCTCTACTTTACGAGTACTAGCTTCTAGCAATTGGTCAAAAAACTCTTCTATAAATCCCTCATCAGGTTTATTGAAGAATATTTGGATTTTGTTTTTTGCTGAAGTTAAGAGATTCGATATTTTTAGACTGACATCTCCTTTTAACATATAGATTGGAGTAGTATCAATTTCTTTTTCATTACCATATCGCGGTTCTAATTTATCGATAAGGGCAGATTCTATTCGCTTATACTTCTCTTCCAATTGTTTTTTAGCAATCTTGGCAACTGATATTGGACGCTCTGCTTGATATAACATGGGTCTACCTTGATGAACTTTTACCCATCCTTGGCTTTCCAAATTGAGAAGAATATCGTAGATCCTACTGTACGGAATGTTAGTTTTATCCGAAATCTCTTTGGCGCTTGAGATTCCGTTAATTGTGAGTGCTACAAATGCTTTAGTTTCATAGTCTGTCAAACCAAACTCTTTTAATGCAGCATAAACTTCATGGTCTATTTTTGAAAGCATTCTATCACCCTACTTAGATATATTCTACTATCAAAACCATTAAATTCTTTCGATTTTGGATTTTTCACTAGATGAATAGCTAAGGAACTTGCATAAGAAAATAAACGGATGAAATTGTAAATTATTCAAACAACTTTTTAATATTACACAGACCAATTCAAATGTATCAATTAAAAGGATAATGAAAAATGACAAGTTGCGATGATTTCAAAGTAGGACAAATTTGGCACTGCCCTGGATGTGGATTAGAATTTAAGATTCTAAATACATGTACTGCATGCGAAGATGGGGACTCTTGTGGTTGCACGGATAAGGATCACGATCATGAACACGAAGCTCATGGATGCGAATTTCGCTGCTGTGGAAAGGACCTTGTATTAAAGGAATAAGTTTCTAATTAAACAATCAAAATTTTTATTTTCTTTCTATTTATATCTCGTTTATGTATAAGTTGGAAGGTCTATTTGCTCCTATACCGGTATTTCTTGATGAAAAAAGCAATATCGATTTTGAATCCAATTTGACAGCAAGTAAGAAACTACTTCAAACTTCTATTGACGGATTGTTTATTTTAGGAACCACTGGAGAATTTCCCTATTTTACAATGGAGGAAAAAAAACACTATATCGACAAGTTCAGTGAAAATTTGAATCAATCGAAGCCAATTGTTGCTTGTGTTTCTCATTGGTCACAGAAAAAAGCCTTAGAATTAACTGATTTTGCATTAGAAAAAGGATTCAAACATATCTCTGCTTCACTTCCACTTTATTTCCCTGTTACAGACGCCAATATACTCGAATATTATCGAGCAATCCGAAAAAGAATAAACGAATTCGATAATTCAATTCCTCTTATTTTTTACCATATACCTGTTTTGCAGGCAGCTGTTAATGTAAAACCCGAATTAATCATTGAACTTGCTAACGAAGGTGTTGTTCAAGGAGTGAAGAATTCTACTCC
>JAEOUK010000239.1 GCA_016839385.1 Promethearchaeota archaeon | reverse complement strand
GGAGGAGCTTGGGAAAAAATGGAAACTGATACCCCAGGAATTTTTATTGTAAGAGTTCCGGGACCTAAAAGTAATCCGGAAAAAGCGCGATTAATGCTAGAATTAATACCTGTAGATGAGAATAATAAACCTCGTAAACGAAAGGGATTATATTTATCAGATAGAGACACATACATCCAATATTTCGACCTACTTAACGATGATAATATCACAAAAATCTTGACTACTATCGAAGAAGTGAATCCACAAAATCAGAAAAAATCTCTAAAGAAACTAAAAATTGAGTAATTCTTTATCTTAATTCTTATAGAAGTCGAAGATCAGAAAAATTAAAATTCTATCTATTATTACGAGACATACATTTTATATTGATGATTTAAATTGAAACCAACTGGACCAAGCAATATCAATACTCGAAAACTAATCCGTACTTTGTGGAAAACAAAGAAAGGGATCTGGAAGCGAGTATCTGAAATATTATCAAAGCCCTCGAGGAATCGACCTGAAATTAATATATATCGATTAAACAAATTGACAAAAGAAAATGATGTTATTGTTGTTCCTGGCAAAGTATTAGGAGCTGGAACAATGGATCACCCAATTACAGTCAGTTCATTAATGATCTCACAGTTAGCTTTGAAAAAATTAACCGAATCTAAAAGTAATCATATGTCAATAGAAGATATGATGAAGAAATATAAAACAGGAAGTAATGTAAAAATACTGATTTAAGTGATGAACATGACTAAATGGAAGAAAATCGATGCAACAGGCTTAATTTTGGGCAGATTATGTAGCCACGTAGCTAAACGTGCCCTATTAGGAGATAAAATTGTGATTACTAATGCCAAACTTGTTGAAATTTCAGGTAATCGACGTCAAATCATAGATAGGTATCAACAATATAAAAGCGTAAAAACCGCTTCTAATCCAAAGAAGGGACCATTTCGAGTTGGAATTCGTCCGGATATATTTGTGAGAAAAACTATTAAGGGAATGCTTCCGAAGAATGAACGTGGTAAAAAAGCAATCTCATTAGTCCATGTATATATTACTGATATACCTGAAGATAAAAACAAATACGGAGAATTTGAAGATTATTCCTTAGGCAACAGTTATCAAGCAGTAAATCTTGGTAAAAAATCTGTATCTGTTGAGGATTTATGTAAAGTAATTGGATGGAATCAAGGAGGAATGGAATAATGAAAGTACTACAAGAGACAGGTAAGAGAAAGACAGCAGTCGCACGAGCGACCTTGAAACCAGGAACAGGTATAGTGAGAATTAATAGCATTCCTATTGAACGATATCAACCCGATATTGCTCAAATGAAACTGAAGGAAATCTTCCTCATTATTAAAGACTCCAAGCTTAAAGATGTAAATATCAACGTAAGAGTTTATGGTGGAGGGATTAATGGTCAAGTAAATGCTGCTCGAATGGCAATCACTCGAATTATCAATAAATATTTGAGCAAAAAGAGAGTGACAAAAGCAATTCGCTTATATGACAAGTCTATGTTATCTGGAGATAAACGAAGAACCGAACCAAAGAAATGGGGAGGTCCAAAAGCTAGGGCTCGAGTACAAAAAAGTTACCGTTAAATTCTTTTTTCACATTCAATCACTATTTTAATATTTTCTCTTCAATTAAATCTAAAACACGAGAAAGAATATCCGATTCTGAGATATATCCATCATGATTCGTTGAAATTTGATTTAGTATTCGACTAATGGTCATCTGAGATTCTTCATGGATCAAAGTTACTATTTCGTTTTCTAATTTTGTGAGAGTTACCTTTTTTTTCTTATATATCTCTTCTGATAAGGTGAAAATTCGATCATATGGAATATCTTCAGGGAAGGGGTTAAAATATTTGTAAAATAACTTGTCGAATCTTGGTTTGATCTGATCCAAGTCAATCACTCGTTCATCTAATATATTTTTGAATTGATCTTCAATGATTTGAATAAAATTTTGAGTTTTTTCGATGTAGATTTTTTCCGGATGTTTCTTGAATCTAAGTATTACCTTAACACCAGAAGCTCCAGTGCCAAGAACAGCATGTAAATTTCCAAAATCTAGATAATCGACATCATTAAACTGCAAGAACTGGTTATTGTTAACTCCACCTTTCATATATTTGTCCCGAACAATTTCCATTGTTTGCATTAAACCTGAAAAGATAGTAATTTCGTTTGTTTCGCTATTTGTTCTGGTATATAGATGTCTTCCGATATGAAGAATAATTAAATCTTGAAGATTATCATAAGTTTCATATTCTAGAGTTGGATTATGATAGGAAATACTTTCAATTTGATGGTTTTTTTTTAATATTGCCAGAATTTTCTTGCTATCGATAATTGAATTACCTAAAGCAAGAAGGTTCACTAAATTCGGTTCAAAATGGTATTGTATACATTTTTTAATTTGAGTATTGGATTCTTGTGTAAGAATATCTAATTCTTCCTTTGGAAGATCATCTAAATTAATACGTTTTTCCCATAGCTCGATTATAGATTTTGATTCGGAATTATTCAATCCCCAAATCAGTTCTAGCGAATGTCGTGTAATAGTTATTTTATTTAAATGTTCAAAATCAGCGAGTAAATGAATACCCTCCTCCATAGAATATTCTTTTTTATTCATCTCTTGGAGTTTAACCAAAAGTTTTGTTATCATCCTATCGATTGTTATCGGTGTATATTCTTTTGAATGCCATGTTTTTGTGGATTCAAGTAAATCAGGCAATCTACGGAAAAAAGTTGCTTCATTTTCCGTCTCATTGATGTCGAAATAAAAAGTATTGATTCCAAATACTTTATTGAAATTCTTCTTTAAATCTAAATTATAAAAGAATTTGCTAATATTTCTGCGAGGAGAACCTCCATTACAATTCATTCCAATAATGAGTAAAGGTACGTAAGATTTTCGTATTTTACTAATTTTTGTGAAAAATTGAATACATTCATCGGATAAAGTAAATTTTGAATTGTTAATTACTATTATGATTGCGTCTGCTTCTCGAAATTCTTTTTTCGGAGTAATAATTGTGTTTAATAATAAAGGTTGAAGTAAAAAAATTCTGAGTATGTAATTAAAATGCTTCAAGTATCCTTTATGAATAAAGTTCTCGTTAGGAAATTCAAAATATACCAGTGCATTTTTTCCTGGAGCATTTTGGTAGCCTAAATATTTCCGAAATTTAGATACAGCTTCTTCATCACCGCATAATAATAGATTTTTAGCTTCCACCTTGCTCATAATAACACTTTTGTCGATTCTTCGTTCTACAGAAGTCATAAGAAAATCCCACTAGATAAATCCTCGCTCTAAAAATATAGTCGAAATATTTCTAATAAAATAACAATGAGAGTTGATGAATTAAATAGATAATAAGTTGAATTAAGGATCTCTTGAGATTTTGATTAGATTTTGGTTCAATAATTGAATAAAGCCCTCCCATGACTTAGTTGGGGGAAGACAGTTAAAATGCAAACAGAAATAGTAATAATATTTAGAATCTAATCTCATTTTTATAGAGAGAGATCTCATATCTTCAAGTGTCTGTTTTTTATACAATAAATGCAACCGAGGGATATAATAACTATTGATTAATTGGAAAATCTCATCCGAATGTTTCTGTTCATTAGTGATTACTAAATCAATTGATCCATTTAGATACCATTGTATTGATAAAAGAAGTGCTCCATAATTTGTTGGGTAGGAAATAGCAGCGTCAATGTATGGGAGTAAAGATTTTTTAGCTTGTTCTAAATACAATAGATTTTCTGCATCTGAAATATAATTGTGATATTGAATTAAATTTTCTGCCATGATAGAATTTGGATTAGGAAGAGGCATATCTGATCCAGTTTTCAAACGGGCGAGAAGATCTTTATTCAAGGAGCTAGAATAAAAGAATCCATGGGAACTAGAGTCCCAGAATTGTTCCTGAACAATCTCAATCAAGAGTTTAATTAGATTAAGTGTAGAAGATTTAGGAAAGTATAAAAAATCATCAAATAGTGCCTGAATAAAATACGCATAATCGTCCAAATGCCCTGGAATCTTATGGTTTTTAGTGTTTTCATCTAAAACTCGATATAAAACTTTTTCCTCCGAGGAAAACTGATATTTTTTCAAAGATTCTAGAACATTATGAGCTATATTCTTTAATTTTATGTCATCTAAAATCCGATATGCAGAATATAATCCCTTTACCATCAGACTCGACCAAGAAGTAAGTATTTTATTATCCAAACTTGGAGGAATTCGGTTATTTCTAATTTTAAGTAGAGTAGAAAATATTTTAGCAAATTCATTTTTGTTTTCAAATGCTAATTCTTGATTTATTAAATGCAAATGATTTGTGGAATTTTCAAAATTCCCTCCATCACTTACTCCATAAGCTTCGTAGAAAAGATCTTTTTTTTCTGATGTGATGATTTCTTCTAGCTCAGATTTCTTCCAAACATAATATTTTCCCTCTTCCCCCTCACTATCTGCATCTAAAGCTGAATAAAAACCAACATCGGTAAGATACATATCGCGTAAAACGTAATCTACAGTCTTTCGAACAATTTCCTTATATAGGTTCTTCTGAAATAGAAAATACGCTTCTGAATATACTTGTAATGCTAGTGCATTATCATAAAGCATTTTCTCAAAATGTGGTATAATCCACTGGGAATCAACAGAATAACGAGCAAAACCACCACCAACATGGTCAAATATTCCACCAGCAGCCATCTGATCCAAAGTGTGTTCTAATTCTTTTTTAATATTTAGATATTTATTGGGATTAGTTAGTGAGTATTCAGCAATTTGACGAATTAGGAAAAGTAGCGTAGGAAAATTAGGAAATTTTGGAGCACTGCCAAATCCTCCATTTGTGGAATCAAAAGATGATTCTAATGATATCATAGAATGTTCTAATATATCAATTGGTATCTCATTTTCATCAGAATCTGATAATTTTTCAGATATCGAACTTAATGCCCTGAATATTTGATTTGCAGTGTGAGTTACATCATGATGACGGTTTTCGTACAATTCTACAATATTTTCTAAAATTTCTCGAAAACTCCGCATTCCGTACTTTCGTTCATTTGGAAAATATGTACCAGCGAAAAATGGTTTTTTATCAGGAGTCATAAATATTGAAAGAGGCCATCCTCCACGTCTGCCCATCATCTGAATTACGTTTTGGTATATTTGATCCAGATCTGGTCGTTCTTCTCTATCTAATTTAATTGAAACAAAATGTTCGTTCAGATATAAGGAGGTTTCTTTATTTTCAAACGATTCGTGTGCCATCACATGACACCAATGGCATGTACTATATCCAATCGATAAAAAGATCGGTTTTTTTTCATCTTTTGCTTTCTGAAATGCTTCTTTACTCCATGGATACCAATCTACAGGATTATAGATATGCTGTAATAGGTAGGGGGAGGTTTCGTTTTTTAGATGATTTGGTTTTCTCTTTAGATCCACATTCATGCTTAGATTGTAAACATAATCCGAAAAATATCAACTTAAAGGTTATAAATTCTATAGAAATTGAGATATGATGCTATATTTTATACTGTTATTTTCCTTTTCTGCGGTTTCTTGTTAGATACTCTTTCAAATCCTCCAATAACATTTCTTTATTATAATCCGGCCATAATTCATTTCGAAATTTAAATTCTGCATAGCTAGAGTCCCATAATAGAAATCCGGATAAACGTGCTCCATCATCCATTCCTGTTCTAATAATATAATCCAAGGGAGGAAAATCAGAAGTATATAAATTTTGTTTGATGGTAGAACGAGTAATTTGTTCTTCTGGAATTCTGGATCTGATAATTTTTTTCATTGCATCAACTAGTTCATCTTGTCCATCATAAACAACACAAAAATTGATGAAGTTATCATGATAATTTTTAGTCGCCTGGTTCATTTTTTCGATTTCTTGTTGGATCTCGGTAGGAAGCTCACCTAATCTACCAATTAATCTTACTCTGACATGTTTTTCTTTGATTAACGGTTCGGTGAGTACATCTTTAACTCCTCGAATTATCAGTTTGAAGAGGAATTTAACCTCCTTTTCAGTTCTATTTTTTATATTTTCATTGGATAATGCATAAACGCTTAAATAATGGATACCAGCTTGGAATATAGGATATAATATGGATTTTAGATTTTTATATCCAGCAACATGACCTTTAGTCACATCATTTATACCTTGTTGCTTGATCCAGCGTCGATTTCCATCTAAAATTAATCCCAAATGAATTGGCAGTTGATTTCGAAAATACTTCTCTAAATCCTCAAGAGAATTAATTTGATCTATTTCCATAAAAGGTCATTCCAACTATGATTGGTCTCAAATAATTTATTATAAATGCATGTTTATCTTTAAACGTACAGAAAATGCAAGACGACTTGCTGAACGTTGGGATAGATTCCATTGGATTTTATGCGCCACGTTTCTACATTGAATTAGAAGAACTGGCAAAAGCGAGAAATGTTTCTCCAAATAAATTCAATGAGGGATTACTTCTCAAAGAATTAAGATTCACAGATGTGAATGAAGATGTAATCAGTTTAGGTTTTCATGCAGCACGAATTGCATTAGATCGGGGGAAAATCAAATCCAAGGAAATTGATGGAGTATTTGTGGGAACTGAAACAGAGACTTATGGAGCAAAATCTGTTTCTAATATTTTTACAGAATTATTAGATATTTCTCCTAATTGCCTTACCCAAGATATTATGAATACTTGTGCTTCAGGTACTTTAGCAATTTTGGATGCAATTTCTTTAGTGGAATTAGGAGTAGTTACTAAAGCATTGGTCATAATAACAGATATCTCTAGCTATGAGAAACATAGTAAAGGTGAACCTACACAAGGCGCTGGAGCAATAGCAATGGTTATTTCTAAAAATCCTCGTGTAGCTTCCTTCTCGCGATCATTTGGAAAAGTTTCTGGTAATGTTGATGATTTTTTCAGACCAAAAGGACAAAAAAATTCCAGAGTATTCGGTAAGTATTCAGTTAAATCCTATCTCAATCTTCAAATGAAAGCTTATGAAAATTTAGAAAAACAGATTGGGGATATAAATGCAGATTATTTTATATTTCATGGACCTTACGCCCGATTACCTCTAAAATTAATGTATAAATTAATTTCGAAAAATTGGTTATATAGAGTGGAAAAGAAAATCAGTAAATATTCAAGATTTCCCCGACCAGAAACATTAGATCGAATATTTAGTAAAATTTCTATTTTACCAGATTTCATTGTGGAAAAATTAGCGGAATTAACATCGAATTCTGAAGAGATCGAATCTGTCAAAATGCGTTTACGAGATGTCATAAAGAATACGGTTTTACCTCAATTACATGTACCAATGTATTTTGGGAATATGTATTCCGCATCATTGTGGGCACAACTCCAGTATTTATTAGAATCCAGTTTGAAACCGAATGATTATATTTATTTTGGTTCCTATGGTTCAGGAGCTACTTGTATTTCTGGATTAATCCGAATTAATGAGAGATTTTCTGAGATAATTAAAAATTCTCCAACAGTTCGAGATATAATGAGAAATAAAGTGAAGAAATCCATAATTGAATATGAAGCGATTAAAGAAAATACTCATAAACCATCATTAATGTGGGCAAAAATTGAATCACTAGATTCTCATTTAGGATACAAATTAAGTTATTGCGATGAAGGATGCCTATTATCACCTATACAGGGAATTAATTATTGTCCAAAGGGACATAAAGGAAGAAATTTTTTGAACTTTCCCAGAAAAGCGGAAATAAAATCCATCATAAAACCGTTTACTCCTAATGATTTTAGTCCGTTGAAAAAGGGATATGTTTTAATTATTGGAAATCCTCCAATTGGTTCAAAAATCGGATTTGAGTTGCGCAGAACTCAAGTAAATGAAGAAAATAGTGAAGCTCCTGGATTATTGAACTGGATACCGATCTATAATGTCAATGAATAAACATGTTTCTATTTTTTCTCGTTTAGAAAATGATTATAAAGAAATTTTACAGACGCTCAAACAGCTGGGTTACGAGATTGAGCCAGTTCCTAATCAGGTCCCTGCTGAGAATAATGCCGGAGAAACTATTGCCATCGCATACCCCATACAAGGCTTATTAAAATATCATGGAATGATTAATCCTGAATTACGAATATCCATGTTTCCCAGCATTTCTTTAAATAATGGAGCATTTCAGACGATTACTTATGTAAAATTTGATTCTAAATTTCTAAAAGATAGATTTGTTTTAGATGGGATAGAACATAGTTATGATACTTATTATAATAGGGTCAGGTATCAATTGGAACAAATTCGAACCTATGAAAAAATTGAACATCATGCATTAGTTATATCACGGAATGTCGATTCAGTAGATAATAAAATTCTACATGCAAAAGGGTTGGGAACATCTGCATCAGGAGGTGCTGCTATTGCAAAAGCAGCGATCAGTATTTTATATAAAAGTAAAACAATAACTCGAAATTCCCGCTTATTAAGTGT
>JAEOUK010000238.1 GCA_016839385.1 Promethearchaeota archaeon | reverse complement strand
CTATACAAAAAGGGGAAGGATTGATGTTTTGGAGGTCTTAAAATTTCCATTGAGGATTAAAATCTCCTATTATTGCCTTTCTATCATCTTCACCATAATACATTCCTAAAGCGTCAAATATAACATCGGCAAATTCAGTGAATGCAGCTCCTATTGCTGTTACAATATTGCCATCCCGAACTACTCTTACGCTATTAGACTGCATTTTTGCCCAATCAAACGGATCTGGATCTCCTGAGGTTTTGAAATCTTCAGGTCTTCGAGTGGTGATATACTTTTTATCTTTTAAAATACCTGCGTACCCTAAAAATGTCGGACCTGCGCATATCCCTCCTAAAATTTTCTTTTTCTTATGTAATTTCCTCACGAGTTCTCCTAAACTATCACTTAACGAAATTTCATATCCCCCGGGAAATACTAAACCAATCACATCATCTATAGAATTGATATCTTCAATTTTTTTCTCTGGTTTCAATATAAATCCTTCAACTGTTTTTACAAGTTCTGAGCTTTCTGAAATAGTGGTAACTTTGTAATTTTCTTCTTCAGAAACCCACCAAGTCAATAATGAGACCTCTGTGATTACACATGTGTCATAAACATATACTAAGAGTTCTTTCATATCTTGGATCGTAGAATTGGAATTAAGAAATTTTGTCTAATTTATTAAAATCATGATTTTGGGTTTAATTTTGACAAATATAGTCGAAAAGATAAAGAAGTCGTATTTTGATATCAAGCTATGGTTCACGTACCTCGAAAATATATGAAATCCACTTATTGTATAAATTACTTAGAGCCCATAATACTTGAAAAAGCACGAGAACTCCTTAAAGATATTCCAGATGAGAATGATATTGAAAAAGGAGTCAAATTATTCTACTTTGTGCGTGATCAGATAAAATATGTTGTCAAATATGATAATGAATATTATAGCAGAGAAAATCTGAAAGCTAGTGCAACTCTGAAAAGAGGGTATGGATTTTGTATTCAAAAAGCGGTATTACTTGCTGCTCTAGCTCGAGCTAGTGGGATTCCTTCTCGCCTCCACTTCAATGATATCGTAAATCATATGACTTCAAAAAAGTATATGGAATATGTAGGAAACGATAAATTTCTCTATCATGGCTACACCGAACTATATCTGAATGGAAAATGGGTAGAAGCCAATGTAGCATTTGATAAGGAATTATGTATCAAAAAAAATTGGCCTGTTGTTGAATTTGATGGAATAAAACCGGGATTATTTGCGCACCATGATGAAACTGGAAAACCCTTCATAGATTATATCAAAGATCACGGAACTTATGATCGTGTTCCCTATTCCCGAATAGTATTAACTTGGATGATAGGGTATGGAATAAAAATGCATGCTAGAAGGAAAAAAAATACCAAAAATCAAAGTAAAATCGAGAAAAAAAATGAATAATGGCTAATTACTCAATTTTGTTCTAATTTTTCACTCAATTGATTCTATTTTTATTTTAATTTCTTTTACTTTCTCAGGAACTAGATCGTATCTTTTCCAGAAAATTATGAAAACAACGATTTCAAGAATAACAGATAACCCAACAAATAGAAATATTATACCGTATTCTGCCGTAAGAGTTTGTATTGGTTCATTCTTATCAAAATCCGTTAAAATATGAACAAGTCCAAAAATAAGAGATTGAAACATGATTGCAACCTGAAAAAATATTGAACGTATTCCGATAAATGCAGAATTATTTCTACTACCAAAGTCTACTGCTAATTCATCAAATATCTCTGATGTAAGTGGTACTCGGAGTGTGCTCCAAAATCCAGAAAATGAAAACGCAAATGGAAACAACAGTATACTTGCTACCACATAACTATAATGTTGAATGAAAAACATGGGGATTTGAGACAGGAGCATTACACAACCAGACAGTAAATATGTTAATTTCGTATTTTTTATTTTGTCTGCAATCTTTACCCATACAAACGATCCTATTAATGCTCCGCTAAAATATCCGATATAAAAGAAAATGGAAATATCGATACTCTCTTGATAAATATATTTTACAATATAGTGAAGTGAACCTCCAACACAAGACATAATTATTTGGGTAGTAAACGACAAAAGAAGCAAAATGCGGTAATTCTTATGCTTGAAAGAAAATTTTACTGTTTGCCAAAAAGAGTAATTCTTGCGAGGTTTTTTTTCTACTACATTTAAGTGCAAGTCTGGTTTTTCATATATCCCAGGAAGCATCCCTATCACAGGAATAATTGCTATTCCAACAATTACTAAAGACATTACACCATATGAAGATACATTCTCATATTCTGCGATAAATGTGGGAATCAAAGCTCCTAAAAGCATTCCTACAAAACTAGAGATTCCCATGTAACCTTGCACACTTCTTCTTTCCTTATCTTCTCGAAATTTTGTAGGAATGAGTCCAAAATAATTTATCACAAAAACTCCGAAACATAATCCGTATAGAAGCATGGAACCTAATAACCAGATAAAAATTAATCCTTTCTGTGATTCTGCAGACCAATTGGGAGTATTATAAAACATAATGAACGAAGCAAGCCATGGTAAAAGTGAGATAAGAATCCACGTAAAAGATTTCCCCAACCTATTAAATTTCTTAATGGGTTTATCTAAATAATACCCCAAAATAGGATCTGTAAACACCTTACTTAGACTTAATATAGTAAATGCACTCGTAACCAGTGTTACGCCTAATTTTATTTCTGTTTCATAGAAAAAGAATCCGAACGCTGTATAAGCTCCTTGTATAAACTCGGTAAAAAAAGCACCTAAGCTAAATGAAACAAAAAAACCAATTCTATGTGCTCTACGCGAGTTTGTTTCCTCCATATTAAAATCTCCAGATAAAAAAAAGGATTATAATTCTAATTCTATTATCTGTTTTTTAACTTCTTTTGTTCGTTCAGGGGTGAGATCATACATTTTAGCAAATACTATCAAACCTGCTAAACATAACACTGCGGGGATGATTGCGGTGTGGATTCGAATCCCTAATAATGCTGCTGGAGGTTGATAATAAATTGGAGGTTGATTAAACCCTGTTACTGTATGCACTAAAGCGAACAAGACTTGCTGC
This sequence comes from Promethearchaeota archaeon, assembly GCA_016839385.1. The sequence goes on along the minus strand of JAEOUK010000238.1, from coordinate 3,860 downwards.
ACTATTAAAGCAAACCGGTTAAAGAATACATAGATACCCATAAATGAGCTTTCTAAATGTCGACCTGTTTTCACTATTGATTCATCGATTACATCAGCCATTACTGGATGCCTTGCTACTCGAAGTGCTGCTCCTCCAACTCCTAATACAGCGGCAAATGCGACTAATGACCAAAGGTCCCAGAAAAATGCAAGCGGAATGAGGAAAGCTGTATTTAGTAACACACCTAGAATTAGCATCTTACGATTATTCTTCCATTTTTGGGCGACTAGCAGCCAAATTGGTATGAATAATAATGCTGCTGCTATAAATCCCACTAAAACAAATGTAGCGTTGCCTGACTCCAATCGCAGATTATATTCTACTGCATAATGGATTGACGCAACTAGACTAGCTCCAATAATACTATCTAAAAAGAATATAAGAACAACAGCCATGAAATTTTTCTGTTTAAGCATGATTTTAAGAACTTTGAAGAATGATTGGGATTCACCTTTTTCCTTATCTTTTGCGTAAGTTTCACGCAATTCTTTTGATTCTTTATGTCCAGGGATATAGGATAGGAAGATTATAAAACCTACACCTGCAAAAATCCATGACATGTTACCATAGGATTCTCGATTTTGATACTCCATTAGAAGAGGAGCTCCTGCTCCCAGTAGAGTTCCAAAAATTTGCAGAATCATTCTAACAGCACTGGTGTTTCTTCTATTTTTATCGTCTCTAAATTTAATGGGATATAATGATTCATGATTTAGACTGATTAAAGAATAAAATGAATCATAAAAGCAAATGGAAATTAATAACCAAATGAAATAGTACCATTTTTGAAATGAATTTACATCCCAATTAGGAACATTAAATACAAAAGGTAGTGCGAATGAAAATGGTAATCCTGCAATTAATATCAGAGGTAGCCTTTTTCCAAATCGTTTCCAATATTTTCTTGGTTTATCTGCAAAAAATCCAATAAGAGGATCATTAATCATGTTCCAAATAACAAATATCACATAAGCACTGGTATAGATCCAAATGTTTAGCCCTATCTCAGTTTCCCAAAAAAGAAGGAGAAATTGAGAGAAAATCCCAGAAACCATTTCCAAATGTAGATCCGCCATACCGAAGCTTAATTGGGTGAAAAATCCGTATTTTTTGAATTGATTTGAATCATTTTGCTCCATTTTCTATCAGTCTCCTATGATTTTTACTATTATCTTTGAGAAGCTTTAATTAGTTTATTCTCAAACAGAATAAACAACCTCTCTTGGTTTAAAGTTAAATTTTCACTCAACCCATAATCAAAAAATGGTATATTCTCATGATTCCGAATATGATGCAAAATCTTGCAAAATTACGTCCAAATTCCGTAAAAAGACGACGTCTATCCAGTCATCATCCTGAACATAAAAATTTTGACTTTTTTGTTTTTAAGCGTAGGGAACGAAAGACATTTGCTGAAATTAAAGGGGCTGGTTGTGTAACCCATTTCTGGTGTACTATCCAAAACACTGATCCTGATTATTTGCGAAAACTTGTGTTAAGGGTTTACTGGGATGGTGAAAAGCACCCTAGTATAGAAGTACCAATTGGAGATTTTTTTGGAATGGGTCATGCAATGAGTAAAAATTATTGGTCAATGCCTTTATCAATGTCTCCAAAAGATGGTAAAGGTTTCAATTGTTGGTGGTCTATGCCATTTGGAGCATCTGCACGATTTGAACTGGATAATCAAACGAAAAGATCTACAGTATTTTATTTCTATATCGATTATGAGGTGTACGAATCTCTCGAACACGATTATGGACGTTTCCATGCGTGTTGGAACAGAGTAAATCCGTGTGAAGGGATATCTGATGAAGGGATGAGTTCAGAGGAATTTTTACTGCAAGGAACTAACAATGATTTCTCGAAAAATTACGTGCTTATGGAAGCCGAGGGGAAAGGTCATTATGTGGGGTGTAACCTTAATATTCATAATTTACGAGAACAAAAAGGAACTCAAGATAATTGGCCTGGAGAGGGAGACGATATGATGTTTATAGATGGGGATGATGATCAGATTATTTTTGGAACAGGAACTGAGGATTATTTCTGTACCGCGTGGTGCCCCAGTAAGGAATTTTCGAGCCCATTTTACGGGATTATTCTAGGAGGAGGAAAATACCATTCAGGTAAAATTACCTATTATAGATATCACATTATGGATCCGGTATATTTTACGAAGTCGATTAAAGTCACTATAGAACACGGTCACGCTAATCGTCGATCTGATGACTATTCATCTACTGCATATTGGTATCAGACGGAACCTCATAAACCTTTTAATTCACTTCCTGATGTTGAAGAGAGATTACCCAGAGATGAACCCAAAGAAATAGAATGGGATGAGGAATAATTGTTAAAATGCACTAGTAAACTTTCCTCTTAATTTTTTATCCCTTAGTTTGTATTTTATCAAAGATATTATTGGTTCAATCAACATAAAACAGAGAGGTCCATATAACACCAGCTGCGGTAAAATGAGATACATGCTGGATATTCGCACCTGGATGTTCTTGAATCCATTTTTCAATATCTTCTTTCATTGTTTGCGGTCTACCTGATTTGATTATATCTACCTTTGTCATTTTTATCACCCAATAATTAGGTGAACACATAACAATAACTGAGATTAATAAATCTTCATGGTCTAAGTGAAACTTTGTTGGTACAAGAGGACAAAAATAATGGCTTTATAATTTAGACTAGAATACTGATATTATTATGATAAAAACCACTATCACGAAACAACAAATGAATCCAGCAAGAATCTTCTTATTGTTTGTATCATCTTTTGATACCACTTTTTCGAAGGTGGACTGTTTTCGTTGTTGTTGATGTGTTTTAATTCCAGTCGCCATTCCATTTCTTATCATTATCCGCATTATTTCAGTTCCATATTTATATGCTACTTTAGGGGTGATTCCTGAAATCTGCATTAGTTCATTTGTGTTGGCTACTCGGAAATATACAATTGATAAGAGTTGTGCATCGGGAACTACATCAAATGGTTCTATTCTTTCTCGATTTGCTTGAACATTTCGCCAATTCTTTAGCTGTTCATATACAATCCGTTCTTTCGAAGTCAATTGGGAATAGGATGAGAACATCAATGTTCCTTTAGATGGGCCCCTCATATTTTGCTCGGGAATTATTTGAGGCTCACTTACTGATGGCAAATTGGTAACTGTTATTAAAGATTGATTAGGTGCAGTTTGTCGATTTTGTGGAATTGATTTTTTCTCTTCATGTGGTATAACAAGTTGGATAGGTTTTTCTAGTTCTATATCATGAATTTTTTTATCGATTTCTTCCTCTTCTGGTATTTCAATTGCTTCAAGTGTTATATCAAGAGATTCTTCAGTCTCTAATTTAAATTTCTCAAGTAAGATTGCTTCCCAATTAGGAATCCAAATTTCTGTACCCTTAATATCACACCTATGTGTAACTCGATATGTCTCTCCACAATCCTTGCAAGTTTTTTTTGGAATCAATTTAAACTCATGATAAAATTCGGGTGTTAAAACCGCTTGAGATAGTTGAATATTCATCATTACAGTTGGATGGAGTCGAATTTCACATAGTTCATAAGCATTTTTCTCCGCCTCAGAATTCATGTGTCAAGTATGTGTTAATCTTTTGTTTAACTGTTTTGGCTGATTAATAAGTCAACATCTATCGTGTGAAGGTATTTTTTTTTCATCAATTTTTTCAAAATGTTATAGAATAATTCTATGATAAAAACCGCTATGTTGGTAATTGAAATCTCGTTTCTTGTCATTTGATGAAAGTTAAAAGTAATTTAATTTCTCTCATATTTG
>JAEOUK010000044.1 GCA_016839385.1 Promethearchaeota archaeon | reverse complement strand
CGAGTCTTTGCAGTGTTATTATTATTTATATTTCATACGGCTAGAGTTTTTGATATAGGCGAAGAAAATTACGTCGAAAATGACGTCCTAAGTCCCACAATTACGATTTTGTTTATCTTTCTAGTAAACTTCTTCCACATGCCTCTTTTTTTTGCTATCTCGGGAGCTTCCACAAATTTATCAATAAAGAAAAGAGGTGTAAAGAAGTATTGTATCGAAAGGGTTCTCCGACTCTTCATACCTTTTATATCAGGTTTATTGATTATAGTACCTCCTCAACCTTATTTTGCAGCTAAAACCTATTTAGGATATTCAGGAAATTATCTGAATTGGCTCTTTTTTGATTATTTCTTGACTGGATTGGGAGATATTGATGGTTACAGAGGTTCAATGACTCCAGCGCATCTCTGGTTCATTGGTGTATTATTCATTCTCTCTTTTTTAGCACTTCCAATAATTCTTTTTCTTAATAGAAAAGATCATCTTCCAATGCGTAAAATCAGTAAATATGCTCAGAAACATCCTTTTCTCACAATTTATTTTTTTCCTGTCATAATTGTTACAGCATTGAAAGCAATTCCTATTGATATTGAGGGTAAACATGCATTATACTATCTGGCATGTTTTATTTTAGGATATATTTTAGTCAATGATAAAGGATTGGTTACACTAGTCCGTTCTTTTCGGAAATATTTAGTTCTTATAATCAGTGTTGGATATCCACTTATCGCATTATATTATTTTCTAGGATATTACACAGGATTCGGATATAATATATTAAGTTATTTCGTTAGTGGGATTGGGATAGGTGTGATTATGTGGGCTACAATACTCACACTTTTCAGTGTGTTTATGGAAAAAATGAATAGGAGTGGGAAAATACACGACTATGCGTCCCCAGCAGTATATCCTGTTTACATCCAACACCAAACTTGGTTATTCTTCCTTTCTTACTACATCGTATCATTCAATATCCACCTTATTTGGAAATATATACTTATTTTAGCTGGTGGATTTCTATTATCGATCATTGGGTTTGAAATCATAAGGAGAGTTAATATATTACGTATCTTGTTTGGTATGAAGTGGAAAAAACGATTACCTCATAAAACGAAAATTGTTAATAGTTCCAATAAATAATTACACGTGTTAGGTTAACATATAGTGGTAATAATGTCTGAAACAATTTATGATGTAGCTGTATTAGGATCTGGTCCAGCAGGAATTACTGCGGCGGTATATACACGGCGATATGAACTAAAAACAGTATTAATAGGCAATTCGTGGGGCGGAGCTATTTCTAAAACTCATGTGATTGAAAATTATCCCGGTTTTACCAGCATCGGAGGATTCGAATTCATGCAACAGTGGAGAGGTCACCTTGAACACCTCGACATCCAAGAGATTCCTGATAATATAAATAAAATTGAAAGACTCGATAATGGATTATTTAAGATTTTTACTGATTTTGGAGAGACTGCAATCACTACAAAAACAATCGTATATACATTAGGAACAGAAGAACGAAAACTGGGCGTGGAAGGGGAAGATAAGCTTCTTGGAAGAGGAGTTAGTTATTGTGCAACATGCGATGGACCATTTTTCAAGGGAAAAAAAGTAAGTGTGATCGGTGGCTCAGATACTGCAGCAAAAGAAGCATTATATTTAGCACAAGTTACTGATAAAGTATCTATTCTCTATCGAAGAGATGAGATTCGTCCTGAACCCATTAATAAAAAACGAGTAGAACAAAATCCTAAGATTGAAGTAATTCCTCGAACAACTATCACCTCTATAAATGGAACGGAACGGGTCGAGTCTGTTACTTTAAACAATGGTGAGGATTTCCCAACAGATGGAGTTTTCATTGAAATAGGTGCTGATCCACGTTCAAAATTGGCAATTGATATTGGAGTAGCTGTCGACAAAGAAAATTATATTATCGTGGATGAACAAATGCACACAAATATTCCTGGATTCTTTGCAGCAGGTGATATAGTAAATAGAAGAGAAAAACAAGTTGTAGTTGCAACAGGTCATGGAGCGATAGCAGCTTTTTCAGTCCGCGAGTATATTGAATCAAAACATCAATAAATATTTTAAAATCTCATTTTTTCAATTCAAAATTATACAATCTACAATTTTCTATGCGTCGAAGGGCATCTTCTATTCGTTTTCCTGATATTAAATACGCTAAAATACCCAGATTTTCTCTATGTGTGACAATTAAAATTTTTGAGTCGTCAGGAAAGGTATTTTTAAGAAATTGAATGAAATTCTGACATCGTTTTATCAGAGAATTTGTTGATTCTCCTTGAGGAGGACAAAATTCAGGATTTGCTTCTATCCATTGCTCATACAGTTTAGGATAGTGCTGTTCTATTTCTTCTAAAGTCATCCCGGAAAAAATCCCCACATCACGAGAATTTAACATACTATCTAATAAAATAGTCTTGTTATTTTCTCCTACAATTAATTCTGCAGTCATTTTCGCTCGTTTTTTAGAAGAACTGAAGATGGCTCTGAACGAACTTATCTCATCTTTTATCTCTATTCCTAATTTTTTTGCCTGAGCAATTCCCTCCTCGTTCAGTGGGGGATCTGCTTGACCTTGAATTTTCTTCAATGTATTCCAAGAAGTTGTTCCATGTCGAACAATTGAAACTAGCATACTTCAAGTTGGAGAAATTTAGTAAAAAAATTCTTTCTTCAAAATCCAGATCAGAATAGACATAATAAATTATTGAGTAAGGTGGATTGAGATTTTAAAACTAAATAAAAATTTGCTGTTGTCTTTTAAATGAATATCAACTGTTATTTAAATTTGGAATGATTACAACGATTATGAGCAAACCCAAAAAAGACCTAACGGAAGAACAACGGATGAAATTACTTAAAGTGTTGAAAACCCGTTTTGATAAAAACATGAATCGTCACAAAAATCTTGATTGGATTAAGGTACAAGCAAAAGTGGAAGCAAATATTGAGAAAATCTGGACACTCAATGAAATGGAAAAAACTGGGGGAGAACCAGATGTAGTTGGGTATGATAAGGAGACAGACGAATACATTTTTTATGATTGTTCTTCTGAAAGTCCTATAGGTCGTAGAAGTTTATGTTACGATCGTGAAGCGCTGGATTCAAGGAAATCAAATAAACCAGAAAACAGTGTCGTCGACATGGCTAGCGAAATGGGCATTGAGCTATTAACAGAGGAACAATATCGAGAGTTGCAGAAACTTGATAGTTTTGATATGAAAACTTCTAGCTGGATTAAAACACCGGTTGATGTTAGAAAACTCGGTGGAGCTCTCTTCTGTGATCGTCGTTATGGCAAAATTTTCGTTTATCACAACAGTGCGCCTTCCTACTATAGTGCGAGGGGTTTCCGCGGCTCGGTAAGGATTTAATTTTGATCTTTCAAATTTTTTTCTTACTTCTATTCTGAAAACAAAAAGTAGAATTCCTTATTTTTTGTTTTTATTTCCTTTGAAATAGTTATAATTCTGTTTAATTATCTTTTTTATTCGTTTTTCCTTAGATTTTATAGGGATTATATGAGTAAACAATCAGAAGAAGAACAAAAGACGCGTCTTAATCTAAATTTGAGCGGAATGACGTGTGCTGCATGTGCTCTTAAAATATCTGACACTTTGAATTCAGTTGAAGGTGTTAAACATGCGGAAGTAGTTTTAACGACCGAAAGTGCAACCCTTGATATAGATGAGTCTAAGGTTGATATCGATCAAATTCTGCAATCCGTGAAAGCAATTGGATATAAAGCAGATTTATCAAAAACCACAATAAAACTTGAAAAAACTCTTAACGAAAATGTCAAAAATGAGATAAACAACATTTTTGAAGAAATTAAAGGCATACAACGAATTCAATTTACCGAAGATAATCAAGTAAAATTTACATTTAATAGCGGTGTCATTTCTGAAAATGCACTATTAAGAACTTTAAAGAAATCTGGTTTTCAGGGGAAAAAGAGCAAAGGCAAACTTGAAGAAGAACAAGAGTTGTTCCGGCAAGAGGTAAAACATCGGAAAAATTTATTGTATATCAGTTTAGCTCTTTCCTTACCTATAGTCATTCTAACTCAACTAGCGAATTATACGAATTGGTTCCAAGATTTTGATCAAGGACTAAAATACATCTTGTTTGGATTATCAGCCATCGCTCAGATACTAGTAGGGAGTTATTTCTACAAGAATGCATGGCGAGCTTTGCGTTCTTTCACAGCGAATATGGATACACTTATCGCAATTGGTTCTGGAACAGCTTTTATTTACAGCACTTTACATGCATTTTTCTCCATAGGTAACAGAGAATTCTTTGAAGCGTCTGTCTTAATATTTTCATTCATCCTGCTGGGTAAGGTATTCGAGATGTTAGCAAAGGGACGAACTTCTAAAGCTCTAACTAAGTTGATGGAATTACAATCCTCTCAAGCCAGCGTGATTAGAAATGGTCAGGAAATGATATTGGATATTGACGAAATTGATGCAGGAGATATTGTAATAATACGACCAGGAGAAAGTGTCCCCATTGATGGAAAGGTAGTTGAAGGTACCACTCGAATAGATGAATCCATGTTAACCGGAGAAACATATTCTGTCAAAAAACAAGTTGGAGATATAGTTATTGGAGGGACAGTTAATCAAAATGGTGTAATAAAAGCTAAAGTCGAACGTATTGGAAATGATACTGTATTACAACGCATTATTGATCTTGTACGAAGTGCCCAATCTCAAAAAGCTCCATTACAACGAATAGCAGATAAAGTAAGTAGAATTTTTGTTCCAATTGTAGTTTCCATTGGAATACTTGTATTTGTCTTTTGGTTAACTCTCACACCAGCGACGGTAGAAATGGCTTTAGAACGTTTCGTTGCGGTTATAGTCATCTCTTGCGCTTGTGCAATGGGCCTTGCCATACCTACTGCTGTTATGGTGGGTACAGGTGTAGGGGCTAGATCTGGGATCTTAATCAAGGGAGGCGAAAGCTTGGAAGCTATCCACAAAGTGAAGAAAATTGTTTTTGATAAAACTGGTACGTTAACTATAGGAAAACCGCAAGTTATCGAGGTTGTTACTACTTCAAGAGCATCAGAAAAAGAAATTCTTACTATATCTGGATCAGTTGAAATAGGATCAGAGCATCCTCTAGCATTAGCAATCGTTGAAAAAGCAAAGGAAATGGAAGTTGTATTCGTTGATCCTAAAGACTTTGTAAACCACCCGGGATTGGGTGTGGAAGCTAAAATAGATACCAATTTAATTCGTATTGGAAATCCAGCATATGCAAAGGAATCGGGAATTGATATTCATTCTCAAATGGAAATGATTACTAGCTATCAAAATGAAGGTAAAACTGTCGTCATAGTAATGAAAAATAGTGAAATGATTGGTTTCATTACAATTGCGGATCAAGTTAAACCTTATGCAAAATCCGTCATCGAACGATTATATGAGATGGGAATCAAGCCTTATATGTTAACTGGAGATAACACGAAAACTGCTGCAGCCATTTCTAAAAAATTAGGGATTAAAGATTATTATGCAGAAGTTCTTCCTGCACAGAAATTGGAAACAATTGCAAATTTAAAAGATCAACATGAAGGACTGGTTGCAATGGTTGGTGATGGGATTAATGACGCACCTGCATTATCCAAAGCGGATGTTGGTATTGCAATCGGATCTGGAACTGATATAGCTGTAGAGTCTGCAGATGTAGTTTTAATTCGCGGAGATTTACGCACTATAATCGCAGCATAGCATTTATCTAAGAAAACTTACAATAAAATGATACAAAACCTCTTCTGGGCATTTATATACAACATTATTGGTATTCCTTTTGCAGCTGGCATTTTTGGAATATTGCTACCCCCTTCTATAGCCTCTTTGATGATGGCATTTAGTTCTGTATCTGTTGTGGCTTCTGCATTACTATTATATCGAGTAAACCTACAGAAAATAATCGATGGGATTAAAAAAGATCCCGTAGAAGAGGAAATTATTGAAATTAAAACAAAAGAACAAGGAGATGAAGAAATTATGGGATCAAAATTAGTTTGCGAACATTGTGGTCACGAGGAAGCACTGCCAAAACATTGTGGTCGCGATATGATTCTACGTGATGGTAAACTTGTTTGTTGGATGAACCTTCCCAAGGAAGAAGGGGGAATGGGCATCAGTTGTGGAGAACAAGCGATTCCAATGCATCATTCTAAACCTATGAAAATTGCGTAGGAATTTACCAACTTTCAAAAAATATATAAATTTTTTTACCAATTTTATTTCTATGAATCAACGTGGATATTGCGGATATGATTGCTCCATTTGCCCTGCGCAATCAGATAATCTAGAAGAAAGAACTAAGCTAGTGGAAATATGGAAGAAATATTTTGGACATCAAGCATATACTCCAGAAAATGTCCGTTGCGATGGGTGTAAAGCAGATGGTCGACTTGCAGATAAGAATTGTGAAGCGCGACCCTGTGCGAAACAAAAAGGTCTAGAATTTTGTATGGACTGTGATGAATTTCATTGCGAGAAAGTTCGTAAATTAATGGGAACTAAAGAAGGAATGGTTCTATACTGCCTTCCAAAAACCTATGAATTAACTGAAGATGAGTATAACCACGGCATGGTTCAATTCGCATCTAT
>JAEOUK010000237.1 GCA_016839385.1 Promethearchaeota archaeon | reverse complement strand
CACCTTCGACCCGAAGCCAGATGCGGGCTACGACTACTGCGGGCAACTCAGCCACCCGATCGACACGAACGTGCCCGGCATCCGGATCGGCGAGCTGCTGCCAATGCTGGCCCAGCAGGCGGACAAGTACTCAATCATCCGCAGCCTGACCCACGGCATCAACGCCCACGAGACCGCCGCCTACCTCGTCCAGACCGGCCGTAAGCCCGGCGACGGGCTGGTCTGGCCGTCCGTCGGGGCCGTCGTCTCGCAGTTCAAGGGCTACCCCGCCGGATACGACAGCCTCATCCCCCCGTACATCGTCCTATGCAAGACCATAATCTTGCTGTGAATCTTCCAATTGATGTAAGATTGTACCAATCAATCGAGTTCCTGTCATTCCTGTTGGATGTCCGATAGCGATAGCACCACCATATTGATTAATGCGTGGGTCTTTCCAATCAAGACCTAACTCGTATGTGGATGCCTTAACAACCGTAGAAAATGCTTCGTTGATTTCAATGAATTTCATTTCATCCAAAGTGGTTTCTGCTTTTTTCATAACCCCTCGAACAGATTCAATTGGACCTGTAAGCATTAAAACCGGGTCGGTTCCAATGACAAAACAACTTTCAAGTGTTCCTCTAATCGGCAATGAATTTTGTTCGGCATACTCTCGAGATGTAAGAATTAAACAAGCTGCCCCATCAGATTCCGGACATGAATTACCTGCTGTTAGATATCCAGTTTTACGTTTTACAATTCCTTTCAATTTCGCGAGTTTTTCCATACTGGTATTCGGACGAGGGGCTTCATCAACCATAGCAATATCTACGGTATCGGGAGAATCGATCATTTGATGGTTTTCATCCAATATCTGTTTACCATTCTCATCTAGTTTGGGTACTTTGAGAGGAGTGATTTCTCGACCACGCGCTTCCATCGCGGAGGGTTTCAGAGCTTTCATATGGGAGGTGTAAGAAATTTCATCTAATTCGTGACGGAACTCTTCTCTTGTGTTTCCAATTTTTTCATTCCACACTTTTCCCATGAGCTCAGCTCCTTCAATTTGGCCTGCCATGTCTTTATTGTATTTTGCAACAGAATCTTGTACGTAAGGACTTTGAGTAATTTTAATATTTGGAGGGAATGTTTGGACATAAGTGCCCATCGACACATTAAGATCTGCCATAATGGGGAATGTAGTTTGAGCTTCGACACCACCAGCAAATACGATGTCTTTATCCCCAGTTACAATTTCCTGCCATCCGAAGTATACAGTTTGCATACCAGAAGAGCACTGTCGATTTACGGATGTACCAGGAATAGTCCAAGGCAACCCTGCCGATAGAATTACAGTTCGTCCGATGTCAAGTGCGGTTGGACCGATTTGTGAGTTGTTACCAATGATGCAGTCCACTAATCCTTGTTCTCCCATTTTTTCTAAATTTAGTCCTTCAAAATTTCGATCTGCATGTGTTTTAACACAATTCACGATCCAATCATCGCCTCGAACACGTTGTAACAAACCACCACGTTTTTTTCCGATAGCAGTTCGTGTATAATCGACGATTACAGGCTCTCTTCCTTTCGGAAGTCCGAGCTTTTCAAACATTGATTTAACCATTGTTAATTTCCTTTTCAGTTTTTTTAAAATTAGTGAGATATTTTTAGTCGATTTAAATCTCAAATAAAGGTTATCTTTACTTTTTGTAAAATAGAAGAAGAAAATTGGTAAAAAAAGTTGAATGCAGAGTTTATTTGAAGATATCCTTCATTTTTTCCCTATAAGCAAGAAATTCGCGTTTTCCTTTGTCCGTAAGGCTGATCATTGTGTGAGGTCTATTATTTTTGAACTCCTTCTCTATAGAGATATATTCTTTACTTTCCAGTTTACTTAGATGTGCAGACAGATTTCCCCAAGTGAGTTTTGTTTGTCCACGTAAATATACGAATTCTACGCTTTCAACCACATAAAGGATAGACAAGATCATGAGTCTTGCAGGTTCGTGAATATCTTTATCAACATCCATCAAATCCAAGAGCTTTTCATCAATTTTTTTTTCTTCATCCTTGGACTTTTTTGAATTCATAATCATGTCCCTCAATTTTTGGATAGTTCTTTAGAAATTTAATGAGATATACTGTTCCGATGCTGATAACAATAATCCCCATCACCATCACTGAGATCCTACCAATTAGGATCAAATCCAAAATCGTGAAGAGCTGCATTAAGAATATTCCTACACTAAACAATGCACCGATGAGATATAATCTTGGAAAATCCATAAAATATGCCATCAAAGCGAATATGAATAGGGGAATTACTCCAAACATTGCCGAAATGACATACACGTTCCCACCAATCGTTAGCAATCCTTGACTAATGAGTATGAGAAGTACTATATTTGCAACTAAGAGAACTGCAGTAAATATCACAACTCCTAATCTTTTCCTTTTCCTTTTAGCTTTAAATTTAACTGCTCCTAATCGAGGTTTTGTCACATATATCTGCACCAAGAATAAAGGTGTGGCAAGAAGTACATAAATTAGAAACATTCCCAACACTGCCCATACTTCGGTCCAAATTTCATACAATATTGATGCAATACCATATACAATTAATGCCAAACCTAGAACTATATCAAAAATTCCATCTTGAAATTGAACAGTTGCGATTTTTTTTTCTAATTTATTCAAATCGTGATTTGTTTCCATTTTTTTCTACCTCACATAATATCTAAGGATATTAGTACAAACATAGTAATATTTGCTATAAATGCCAATGAAAGCAAAATTAATCCGATTGTCCTAATCCCACTCCTTTTTTTTGGAGCTTTGGAAAGATATTGAAATTGATTCGACTCGTTGTCCAAATTATGTTTTTTTTCCATTTTTCAATTCACCGTGTAATAGAGTCATCCGTAGTATAAATATCTTTGTATTACAAAGTTGATGAAATTAAAAATTTTGTTCATTTTATTGATAATTGATATTTTCAACGGGTATCAACCTTCAAAACCTTTTATTATGTAAAAAGAATCATTTTGACTAAATTGATATACTTCATAGAGAGGATTAACCATTGCATGATTTTATGTAGTAATAATAGAGGTCCTTTGAAGTGATAGAAAAAGTCAAAGGTAAAGGAAAAACTTTAGATTGTAACGAATTTTTAATATTTTGGAAAAAAGAATTTCAAAAAAGAAATATGGAAACTGAACCTTTTTTTACGACAATTATGGATTATCTAGAAAAAATTCCCGAGTGAAAGCCTTGAAATACATCAAGCTGTTTGAACCACTTAAACTCAAAACATTTACAATAAGAAATCGGATTGTAGTTCCTGCGATGCATCTTAATTATTGTCTTAATGGGGAAATGAATGATCAACTCATGAACTTCTACACAGAACGTGCAAAAGGCGGGGTGGGAATGATCATCATTGGGGGATGTGCTGTTGAAAAACGAGCAGGTGCCCCCGCTATGATCAGCATCGAAGACGATAAATTTATTCCAGGTTTGAAGAAATTAGCAGATTCGGTTCATCAGCATGATACGAAAATTGCTGCACAACTTTATCACGCTGGTAGATATGCTATGCCGTTTCTTAGTGGGGAAGACAATGTGTCAGCATCTTCAGTTTACAGTAGATTTTCAAAATCAACATCACGAACCTTGACGATTGATGAAATTCATGAGGTGCAAGATACCATCGCAAAAGCAGCGGTTCGCGCAAAGAAAGCCAACTATGACGCAGTTGAGCTCCTTGGTAGTGCAGGATATTTGATGGATCAATTCCTAAGTCCGGTTACAAACAAACGGGAAGACGAATATGGAGGTCCGTGGGAAAATCGAATTAAATTTCCATTGGAAGTGGTTCGAAAGGTTCGTGAACGAGTGGGTGATGATTATACTGTTGGTATCCGTGTAGGTGGGGATGATTTTATTCCAGAAAGTAATACATATGTAGAAAAAGCAAAAATTGCCAAACTCTATGTAGAAGAAGGAGTTGATTGGATAAATGTTACCGGAGGATGGCATGAGACTCGTACTCCTCAATTAACAATGGGCGTCCCTCCCGGAGTGTTTACATACTTAGCTCAAAATATAAAAACCCAAGTTGATGTTCCCGTATTTGCCAGTAACCGAATTAATACCCCAGAATTAGCAGAATCCGTTCTTCGAGATGAAAAAGCAGATGCTATCTGCATGGGACGTGCGTTCATTGCAGATCCCTATTTTGTTAATAAGGTAAAGGAACATCGAGAAAAGGATATTCTATATTGTGTAGCTTGTAATGCATGCTTTGATGGAGTGTTTCAGATGGAACCCATCCAATGTATGCGTAATTTTGAAACCTCACGTGAAGGAAAATACAACCTTTCGAGGAAAGCGGAGCATCCGAAAAAAGTTCTTATTGCTGGAGCAGGAGTTGCTGGTTTAGAAGCAGCTAGAGTTGCGACAATATTGGGGCACGAGGTACTAGTAGTGGAAAAGCGAGATGATATTGGAGGACAATTGCAGGCTTCTACAATTCCAGGGATACCCGGATACAGAGATGAACTCAAAAGAATGTATGATTATTATAAAGACCAAATTCAACGTGTGCCATTGCAAGTGAAATATGGCATGGAAGTTACTCCTGAAATTGTAAAGGAATACAATCCGGATGCAGTGATAGTAGCTACGGGTGTTAAATTCTCTATTCCTCCAATTCCAGGAATTGATGGATCATTGGGGAGTGATATCTGTTTTGCAGATGAAGCGCTTGTAGGAGATCATCCCGTTGGTAAAAATGTTGTGGTTGTCGGAGGAGCCGCAACGGGGACAGAAGTTGCGATTTGGGCTCAAAGATTGGGAGCAATGACTCCTGATGTTGCACATTTCTTATATACTTACAAAGCACTTCCACTAGAAGAAATTATGAAAAAATGGAGTAGAGGACCTCGCAGAGTGACAATTATAGAAATGTTGCCCCGAATTGGAAATAGTATTGGAAAAAGTACGCGTTGGACTATGCTCGATGAGGTTAAACATCTGGGAATCGATGTTATTACCAATGCTACCATTACCAAATTTGAAGGTAAATCTGTTCATTTCACGCATAACAACGAGGAAAAAACAATTGGCAATATTGATACATTTATTCTTGCAACTGGTGTAAGACCTAATCAAGATCTATATAATCAATTAAAAAAAATGAATATGCAAGCAAAGGTATATCGAATAGGAGATTGCAAAAAACCTAGAACCCTTTTGGAAGCGGTTCATGATGGATATAAGGTCGCGTATAACTTAGACAAGAAATAGTAGGGAAAAGTGCAGGGGGTGCGATTCGAACGCACGAACTCCTATGAGACCGGATCTTAAGTCCGGCACCGTATCATCTGACCCACAGTGAGCGGTCTCAGAGTTTGACCTGGCTTGGTTACCCCTGCTTGATTTTTATTCACAAATGTTTTTAATACATACTTTTAATTGTTCTGTATTTCAATGTGAGTAATCTGTTTAATATTTATATTAATATAAGCCTTTCTTAATCTGTACAACTATTAATAACCCATTAAGGTAGAATCATAGCGTGGTATCATCTAACAACGTTCTCCACAATAATCATATCAAAATCCATCCCATTTGTAGCGAAAGTTATGGAGTTCGGTCTTTTAGTATAAAACTCAAAACGCCAGACATAACCTTGATGCTAGATCCCGGCTGTGCTTTAGGACCCTATAAGAAATTCAAAATTCCACATTACTTAGAATATGAGAAATTAGATCAATACACGACGAAAATATTGATAGAAAGCACTGATTGTGATATTTTATTCATAAGTCACTATCATCATGATCATTTCAAGCCAAATCTTGAAGATGATGAGTATATTAACAGTTCCAAGAATTATTTTAGTTCACTGTACTCGGGAAAAAAGATTCTTTGCAAGCAATATAGATCGAAAATAAATTTCAATCAAAAAAAAAGAGGAGAAAAATTTCACCAAGATCTTATGAATTTAAACGTGGACTCATATCGAGTCGGGAGAGACAATTTCCAGGAAGAATCATCTTTTTACCAGAGAAATTGTCATTTAAAGATTCAATCGGGGTTATTGGACTCATTTACAGTTGGAAATACACATTTTCTGTTCCCCAGAGAATTTTTACACGGAATGCGCACAGATGCTAAAGAAATTTTCATCCAACCGTTGATTATAGCTTACGAGGAAGAGTTCTTTTATTTTTTCCCAGATGTGCAAGGGATGCCTTCAAGAGACGATTATGAATTTCTGATTGCATTGAAAAATGAACTCACTGCAATTCACAACCAATTCTTTTCAGATAATGAATCCAATCACGTTATTGCATTAGGCGGGCCATTTACTTCTTTATTACGGCAACAAAATACCGTTCATTTGTTAAATCAGACCTTGGATAATACCATAGGAATTGTAAAAAATTTTGATGAGGTAATATTGGATCATCATTTACTTCGAGATTCTCAATTCAAGAATTATTGGGATATTTTAAATTCAGAACGAGGAAATATCCGGTTATTCAATTCTAATTTATTTAATGAACTGAATTTTGAAAAAGAGAATATTCCAATTTTAGAATTCAATAGGGAACTTTTGTATAAAAAATATGGAAAATAAAAAAGAAAAATCTCTATACAATTACGCTAGACGAGCTTGAATGTTTTCTATTATCATGAAAACTGATAACACAACACTGATAACAGTAAAAATTGCGAATGGTATAATATTCATCAAAAGATCTTTGGTTTCAATTTCTACTACTTTTTTCTTTGTAAGGGGGGTGAAATCAAACCACTCAACATTCTTTTGTACACCTAATTCTAAATAATGCACTGCGAAGAAAGCATAGATAATTGGTAAAAATACTGCAGTAGTCGTAAAATTCATGATATTAGTGTAAAATATCATCCCCCAATTTCGAGTTGCAGGATCTAACCAAGATTGTCGAACTGCATCGTTCCAGATCGGTGAAAAGAAGAGTTGTGCAAAATTATTCCCAAAGAATGAGAAAAATGCGACGGTTATGATTACGAGAATAGTTGTTCGCAATCGAAATTCTTTCCCTAATTGGAATCCATCATTTAGTACGTCTTTTATTCCTTTATCTGTGTCAGCCAAAGTTGGGAAACACAAACCTACCATGATCAGGATAATGATACCAGGAATGAAATAAAATGCAAATCCTATCGAAATTAATGCCGAGAGTATTAGCATTATCAATAATGTGACTTTTATCTTGTTCCCGTCAAAAGTTTGTTTTACGGTGTCAAAAAACTTTACATCGTTCCCTTTCGCTTTTTCCAATGTATATTTTGAAACAATCACACCACAAATTCCCACGGGGAGATAATTAACGAATAAACTTACGATGTTAAACCAACTAGATGATCTTCTATATATTGGATATAATGCATTATAGAGTTCTTGGTCCTCCGCTGAAAAATCAGTTAAAAGAGTACCTTCAGGATATTTGTTAATAATTTCTAAGAGAGGAAATGTTTTCTCTGCTACACCCCAATGCCAGTTAGTCAATGCTAAAGTAACAATAATTGAAAATAGTAACATTACTGAAACAGTGATTAAAAGTGTTGGTAAATAGGTTTTTGCTAATACTTTGAAACCCTCTAATATGGATTTCCACCATTTCATTCCTTTATAATACGCATAAAGAGTACCTTCATATTCTTCATCATCTTTTTTGTTTCGGTCTCTTTCTGCCGCGATAAATTTATCTTTCCATGACATGAAGCTTTTCACAGTTTCAATTTTGTAGGTAGAATGAGAATTTCGATAATAAGGTTTCGATTCATCCTTTTAATCATTCTGACAATAACCACGCTTCGTCAAAGTGAACGCATTTAATGTTTTTCCGTCTATTTGTGTATGTACAATAGATTGTATCATCTCTAGCTTTAATAATGGCGGGATAGGAAAACCTTTGACCTTTCTCATATTCGATGGATTTAATTATCGGCCAGGTTTTACCCCCATCTTGAGAATATCCAATAGATAAATCATTTCGATTTTTGGAGGAATTATTGAATGCGAGAACTAAATTACCATTCGGTAAGATTATCATATCGCAACCTGAATTTGGATTGGGGAGTAATGTAGCTTCCGCATGGGACCAAGTTATCCCATAATCCATACTCTCAGATGATGCTATTTTTCCTGAAAAGGGACCTCCACTTGTAGTTCGGTGAAAGCTTAGAAGATGACCTCTTGATAACTCCACGACGGTAGGTTGAAGTAATCCTGATTTGATATCGGGTCCTTTTACCCACACACTTTCTACTGCACCTTTTTTTAAAGATTCAACAGAACAGAATAGAAACGAGGAATAATATCTAAATAACTCTACGTAGAAAGGTAAAATAACTGTTCCATTTGACATGCGAAGGGGTTTATTCCGTACCATCCATCCCCAAGGTTTATGGAGATAGCGAGGATCAGTCCACGTTTGCCCATTATCATCAGAGTGTTTACATTTAACTTGCCCTTTACTCCATCCACCAAAGTACCATTCCCCTGCAATTTTCATCATTTTGTTGACAGTTACCCAGAAGAGCCAAATTCGATTCATTTCCGAATCATAAAATAAGACTGGATTACCTTCCGTGCTTTTATTGTCCTTTTTTTCAAGTAATTGAGGTTCCGACCATCGCTGTTCGAATTTGATGAATATGGAAGTAAATATTCCAACATTTGCATTCTTCTCGGACTTTCCTGAATACCATGCAGAAATTATATCTCCATTCCCAAGTTCAGCAAGAGTGGAACCATGTGCCATCTTTCCTGTCTTGTAAGGTTCATAGATTTCCCAAGACTCAAACATACTTACTAGATCGAATAACAAAATTAAGAGTTTGGGAAATACCATAGAAAATAAAGAGTTTAGAATCCTTACAGTTTATATGGCAAAATTCGACATAGATATCAAAGAATGGGAATCCTTGGATTGGTATGATCTGCTTAGTAAAATGAATTTAGAATCTATCAATTGGACTGGAATGGGTTCTTGGGATAAATTATTTGAATTATATCCACTACCGGACGATCTAAAGGTATTAGTAATCGGATGCGGGAGAGGAAAAAGTGTTTTTTACTTAGCGGAAAAATATAACTTTCAAGTAATTGGGATAGATATCGCAAAAAAATCGATCGAGATAGCAAAATCTATTGCTCATGCAAAAAAACTAGGATCGAAAGTCGATTTTTTCGTTGGGGATGCACATGATTTACCATTTGAAGATCGTATGTT
>JAEOUK010000236.1 GCA_016839385.1 Promethearchaeota archaeon | reverse complement strand
TCAAAAGCATCCATTCGATAAATAGTTCTGCCAAAATCATCGATAACGAAACTTCTACCATCGTAAACAATTTCATCTTGACCTCCAACCATATTGAGGTATACAAAGGGAATTTTTAATTTCTTTGCGTCTTGTTTAACAAGACCCTCTCGGATTTTTGGTTTATCTATGTAATATGGACTCGCATTAATGATGAAAATACAATTCGCTCCACGTTTTCTCAGTTCTTTGGAAACTTTAACAGAATATTGTTTATCCCACAAATCCTCACAAATTTCTAACCCGATTCGAAGTTTATCAAATTTTATAAGAGGAAAATGTTTAGAAGGTTTAAAGTAGCGTTTCTCATCAAATACATCATAATTCGGTAGTAAATGTTTATGGATGTATTGAATTCGACCATCAGGATATAGTATCGCTGCTGAATTATAAAATGGTGCTGTTGATTGATTCTTCCCTTTCTCTGCTTTTGTAATACATCCGATTACCACAATTGAATTTCGGACATAGGATTTTATCTGGTCAATTATTTTCAAATTATTTTCTACAAAATCCTGCTTATATACGAGGTCTTGAACGGGATACCCCGTTATAGCCATCTCTGGAAACAAAATGATATCACAGCGATTTTCTTCCCCAAGTTTTATGTTCTGAATAATTTTATCACGATTTGCAGGGAGATCTCCCAAAATTGGATTGATTTGTGCTAATCCAATCTTCAATTTGTAGTAGGTTGATTGTACTTTGACCATGTTTTGACCATTTTGTGTTTGTATATACATTAATAATGTAGGGTTGATTTTAACTGCATTTACTATTAATTTATTGATTTAGGGAATTTGCTCCAAAATAAAAAAGTTTTTTGTGATACCTCTACATAAATCCTTGAGTACTTTGGTTAACAACCAAATATGCGTTTTCTGCGGAAGTAATTTAAGTAGCAATCAAAAGTGTCTAAATGCGAAATGCAATTCACACACATTCGTAGTGGGCAATAGGGTAATTTTAATTAATTCAGATTATGGAACTGGCTTTATTTACAGGATTTCGGATTATAAAACACCCTATGAATATTGTTCCGATACTGATAATGAAATAACAAGAAAACAATCGTCCTCTAGTGATCCCATATATTATGAAAAACTCATGTATCATATCCGATTCCGTGTATATAACGACCGAGTGGCTTCTGCAGAAGAAATTCGACACGAAATATTCAATGTGGATGAAGAGCTTCGAACAATAAAAGGTATTGGAATTGTAAAAAAAGTCAATATTCATCCAAAAAATCTTGTTATCACTTATGATGTCGATCTACAAGACGGAAGTACTAGGAATTTTGCTGAAAATGAGATCCTTTCCAAAATTCTTTCTCCTATTGAAAGTCTTCTTCAAAATAGTATTGCAGATGTATCAATATTCACATTACGGTATTTTGCACTTCTATTGTATAACACTTATACCTCAAGCGATATCAAATTCATATCTAATTCGCGATTAAGTTTACTTCCTCATCAAGTGTACATAGCACACCAATTAATCATGCAATATTTGCCCCGATACATCTTAGCGGACGAAGTAGGATTGGGTAAAACAATTGAAGCCGGGATTTTCGTGAAAGAAATGATTTCTCGAAATCTTGCAAAAAAAATCTTGATAATTGCACCTGCAAATCTTGTTAATCAGTGGATTTTTGAATTTCAGAATAAATTCGCAATTAAGTTAGAGCGTTTTGATTCACAATTTGTTAAGAAACTTGACCGTTGTGATCATCCAAATGTGTTGTATCGAACAGATTTGAATCGTGAATGTCCTTTTGTCATTACATCATTACAATTTGCTCGAATGGAACGTAATCGTGAGTTACTCTCCTCATTATATTGGGATATTGTTATTTTTGATGAAGCACACCATTTACGTAGATATATTCAAAATTCAGGTCTTTATAAGGAAACTTTAGGGTATACATTAGCTCGAAAACTAGGAGAGAAAGCCCGAAGCCTTTTATTACTGACAGCAACGCCAATCCAACTCCATTCTTTTGATTTATTCAGTTTACTACAACTGATTCGCCCAGATATATTCCATAATTTTGAAGACTTCGAAACAGAGAGAAAAAATTTATCTATCATCACCATGTTAGTCCGGAATCTAAAAACATTTCATAAATTAAGTGTTTTCCAACAAGATAATATGATAGGTTTAATCCACGATATTTTACGCTCTCCTCCTCTGGTATATCGAGGAGTTCATGCATATTATAATTCAGTGCTTTCAGACGATAATGAAGAGGTAAAAGAGATAAATAAAGGATTAACACAAGAAGAACTCGAAAAACGGTGGTATATAAGAGATCTTGTTGAAGAATCAGTTGTAGATAAGAAATTAGGGCGAACATTTTCTTATGATAAAATCAAGAAACTCTGTCAAACTACCAAAGGTAGAGATAGACTAATCCAAAGACTGCAAGACTATCATTTTCTTAGTAATTTTCTTTTTCGAAATAGAAAACGGAAGATTTTTTCAGATAAATTTGTGAAGAGGATTGTTGAAAATGTAGAAGTATATCAAACAGATGAAGAAGCAAATATTTATAGAGAAATTAGGCTTTATTTAGCGAAAACATACAATGAAGCAGTAGATTCTAAAAATCCAGCATTAGGATTCGTTATGGTAGTTCTTCAGAAGTTACTAACGTCATCTCCAGTAGCTTTGATAAGCTCCTTGGAGAAACGTATTGTTAAAGTTCATGAAGTTTTAAAGAAAAAAGAGCACAAAAAAATAAAACAAAGTATTCCCCAAGACGAAGATTTCTTCGATTTAGAGGAAGATGATTTTGATGAGGTAGCGACATACTCGGGAAATCTAAATGAAGAATCAGCTTTAATTCGAAATGAAATTGATTATTTATCCAATCATTTGGAAATCTTAAAAGATTTCTTAGGAAGGCTGAAGAAACTTAAAACTGATTCAAAACTTAACGCTTTGGTGAAAATTGCGAAAAACCTCCAAAATAGGAACAAAAAAATAATTATTTTTACCCAATTCAAGAAAACTCTTTTTTACATTCGTGACACACTTAAAGAACTTGGATTCAAAGTTGAGGAATTTCATGGAGACCTTGATAGTGATCAGAAAGATAGATCAGTGGAGCGGTTTAAATTGGATGGAGATGTTCTAGTTTCAACTGAAGTCGGAGGAGAGGGAAGAAATTTCCAATTTTGCAATGTCTTAATTAACTATGATCTACCATGGAATCCCATGAAATTGGAGCAAAGTATTGGAAGATTGGATAGAATTGGCCAAAAAGATGATATTTTAATTTATAATTTTCTGATTAAAGGAACTATAGAAAGCCGTATTTTGGAAATACTAGCAAAACGCATTAACTTATTCACTGAATCAATTGGAAATTTAGAACCTATTATAGCGAATCTTGAAAAGAGCATCAATAAAGCGACTTTTTCCACAGAAAGCTTTTATGATACAACTGCAGATTTTGAAGGGGAAATAATTGAAGAGCAAAACAAACTTGAAGAAGTTACTGCTCAACTTGAAGATTTTATCCTTGATAGGAAATCTTTTCAGTTAGATAAAATCGGAAATATATTAGAAAATGCTAGCCATTTGAATGATGAAGACATATCTTCATTTTTTGATGTTTTTTTCAATCAATACACTCCAGATAATCAACAATTAGGAACCATCTCATTACAAAAACACCCAAGTAATACAGATTATGCAAAAATTTCTCTTGATAATAATTTAAGAAATTCTCTCCATTTAAGGAAGAGAATTTTCTCAGGAGTGTTCGATCTTGAGTCAGCTCGAAAGATTGAAGAATTGGAATTTTTTGCTTTAGGACACCCCCTTGTGAATTCACTCATCGATTACTGTAAGAGTGAAGATTTAGGACAACCATTCTCTTTATTAACAACTAAATTGCACAATTTTCTAAATGCATACTCTAAAATTGACGACGAAGAAAAAAGAATCTACAACAAGTTCCTATCAGGTGAAGAAGAACTTTTCATGTTCCTATACGAATCAGAAATTTGTGGAGTGTTTATAGAACGAATTATTCAGCCAATAATAGTCAATCGAACTGGTACTGTTCTAAAATTACTTTCTCAATTTTTGCAGACACCCAGAAATTTCATTCGTCTAATAGATTTCAATGAGAATCGTCGTTTTGACGAAAAAAAAAAATCTATATCTAGAAGTGAAATTGAAAATTTAGAAGAAATTGCCCGTAAATACTTTAAAAGGGTTAATAGTAAAAGTAAGAAAGATCTGGATGCGTTAAATGAGAGTATGTTTAAAAAAGAATTACAACGTACACTAGCACTTGGACAATACAAACGAGAATATATTTTGAATAAAGTACGTTTACATCAGAAACGCTTACAAGTTCTTGAGAAACATGCTCCAACTAAACGCCAGTGGGATAATGTATATAAAATTGAGGATGAAAAAAGAAGGAAAGAGAAAGAAGAACAATACAATAGCATAATACGAGAAAT
>JAEOUK010000235.1 GCA_016839385.1 Promethearchaeota archaeon | reverse complement strand
TTCATTTCAAGTACCTTTTATAGTAATTTCTCTTTTTCAATGATATGGATTATCTATGTATTGATGGAACTATGGGAGAGGGTGGGGGTTCCATCACACGATTAGCAGCTGGATTTTCTATATTATTCAATAAGCCGATTCATTTACAGAACATTCGTTCAAATAGAAATCCACCAGGTTTACGTTTACAACATCAATTAGGTCTAGAAAGTCTACAACAACTCAGTAATGGGGAATTAAGTTCAATTGAAGTCGGTACTACTGAACTTAAATTCACTCCAGGAAATGAATTCAAAACTACATTAGATGTACAAATTCGAACTGCAGGATCTATCGCATTGTTAAGTCAAACTATACAAACTGCATTTATCCATTCTACACAAGAAAACCCGATTGTTATTAATTACCGAGGAGGAGGGACTTTTGGCACAGGTGCACCTGATCCCTATTATCTAAATAATGTAACATATAAGTTATTTGAAAAAATGGGATATAAGTGCCATATCCAAGTAAAAAAGAATGGTTTTTACCCAAAGGGAGGAGCAATGGCTATATTGACAGTTCATCCTGTTATAGATTTTCATAAAATAAAACCATTAATTCTTGAAAAAAAAGGTCATTTACTCGAAATTGGAGGAATCATTATTTGTTCGGAAAATCTGAAAAAACCGCAAGTTGGAGAAAGAATTTCACAAAGTATTCGGAGAGAATTGCTTGATAATCCCAAATTTACTCATGTCAGGGATGATCAATTCAATATACAAATTCAGTACGAAAATACTCTTAGTCCTGGAGTTGGGCTCAGTATATGGGCAAATTATGAACATACGATTATTGGAACTGGAACCCAATTAGGAAAACGTGGAGTTCCATCAGAAACTGTGGGAAAAAATGCGGCAAAAACTCTTATTAACGAGGCTAGTACTTCCGCAACAATAGATAATTATGCAGCAGATCAACTTATTCCATTACTTGTGATGTGTCCGGAACGATCTATAATCCGAGTAGGTCACGTATCCTCTCATCTGCAGACAAATATTGAGTTGCTTCAAAAATTTCATCCCCGTGATTATTCTCTTGAACAAACGGGAGATTCATGGATTCTAAAATATAATTCTGTTAATTAATGCTTAAATTGAGTAGAATTTATAGAATTTATTTAACAGATAAGAAATTTTTTAGGACGAAACCCCGATATTTCATATAACGTAGAATTTATCTAGAATTTATTCTACTACATCAAAATACCCTATTCTATAGGAGGATATTCCAATTCGCTGTGTGAAATGTGGTAATGAAGTAAATAAAGAGGATTTCGTCTGTATTTATTGTAACGCTCGGTTAAGAGAGGAGAAAATTGAAAAGATCAAATATCTTCGCAGGGTTACTGATGAAAAGTGGGTTTCTCCAATAAAAGGATGGAAAAGATTCGTGATGGTTTTTACGAATCCTTCTCGTGCTTTTTGGGATATTATTCATTACAGACAAAAAATCGGCAGTTGGTTCAAAGTATATTTTCTCTCTGCTTTGATCTATGGATTATATGGAGTAGCAATAGTTACTCATCTAAGTGTAGGTCCAATTATAGGGCAATTTTTCGCAATGGTGTTTAATGGATTAATGGCTTTTGTTATGTTTTTCATATTTGGCATGGTATACTTTTTCCTTTTATATATGATTTCAATTCAATTGTTTTCTATTGGGGCAAATTATTCCATTAACTTGAAAGGACAATTGAAACTGCGTTATGGGAAACGTAAAGAAAAGAAAGAAGATGAAGAAAAAACCACTACAATGTTAGAAGCAGAAGGAGGATACACTTCTACTCTTCCTACACATCTAACAGCTCAAACATCAAAAAAAATTTCAATCATGCTCTGGGGATTCGCTCCTATGTTAGTAAGTCTGTTGATCTCTGCTATTCTGCTATTTATCGCTCTTCCGACAGAAAATGTTGCAGGGGTACCAGCTGTGGATTACATTACAGCAATGGGTCGCATGACTGCTTCATTTGTATGGGGTCTCACAGATTGGATTCAAGTGATTGTATTGATTGGTTGGGTACCTATAACTATGGCAATTGCTTTACGTGAATTAGTAAATGCTTCCACATTTAGAGTTTATATTTCGTGTCTGATAATTTCAATTTTAATTGGATTAGCGATATATTTCTTCAGACCCAGCTTTCTCTTCAGTGTAGTTACAGGTCCTTAAAATGTCTATCCCAAGTCGTCTGGAATTAGAATCTCGGTTATTCGGAATTATCAAAACTCTGAGAACAGCTCATGAAGACGTGATTAGTGGAAAAATCCACTATTCCTCATACTGCAATTTAATCCGGCAGAAAATTAAAGAACTTATGATTGTTGAGATGACATTCCAATCTAAAGATCTTGAAATGGATTCAGTTTTAAAGGATATGATGGTTTCAGAAGAATTTTTTGCATTGATTCCTCAAATTCATGAATATATTACTTTAATTGAGCAAACATCAGATCAGACCATAGATGATATTGATTTACATACCGAATCGGAACGAATTCTAAATGCGGAAAAGAAAAGTGTCGTTATTGGGAAATATACTATTCATCCGATCAGATTAGCTGAATTGGGATCGGAAATCACAGGGAATTTTATTACGATTTTTGATTTTTTCAAACTTGGATTAACTGATGCACAGATGCTTCAAAAAAATTTCACTAAATTAGAAAAAGCACTCAGAGAATTTCCTGGATTAGAACAACTATATTTGGATTTTAAAGCCACAGTTCGTGAAATTACATCTCGTAACTATATAATTGAAAATCAGGAACGGATTTATGACTCATTTGAGAAACTATACAAACGTTATCTTGCTATGTTAAAAAATCCAAACAATCTGTAAACTTAAATACAAACAGATTTACTCTTTTTTATGGAGTATTTTGACGCAGATTTACACGTACATAGCCCTCATTCTATTGCAGTATCCAAAAATATGTTGCTGGAAAATATCATTCATACTTGTAAATTAAAAGGATTGAAAATACTAGGAACAGGGGATATTACCCAACCTGATTGGAGATCTTATCTGAAATCAAATCTATCATATAAAAATGGATTGTATTCCTGTCAAGATATGTATTTCATTGTTCAAACTGAGTTGGAAGACAATGAATCAATACATCATGTTGTTCTTTTACCCGATTTTGCATCTGCAGATGAACTCCAAGAAAAAATTACGAATAAAGCTAAAGGAGTAAAAGGTCAATATGGAGGGCGTCCTCATGTGAATCTATCTCCTCCTGAAATAGTGGAACTTGTAAATGATGTTGGTGGAATTTGTGGTCCTGCTCATGCATTTACGCCATTCAAGGCTATATTTCGTTCAAATAAATACGCTACATTGGAAGAATGTTATGGGAGCACAACAAAATACATTCATTTTCTTGAGTTAGGTTTATCTGCAGATACAAATCTTGCAGACAGAATGGCTTGTTTAGAAAAAATTACCTATTTAAGTAACAGTGATGCTCATTCAGAAGGGCCACAAAGTTTAGGAAGAGAATTTAACCGATTTCAAATTGAAGATCCAAGTTTTGATGAAATTCTGCAAGCGCTAAGAAGGAAAAATGGTCGAAAAATTACTCTCAATGTAGGAATGGAACCCCGTTTAGGAAAATATCCAATGATGTTTTGTAAAGCTTGCAGAATTCGGTATCAAGTATTGACAAAAGATGAAGTTTCTCCTCAAATTCAGTCTCTTTCGATGCATAAATCACTATTTGATACTTATTCAATTGATGGAGATTCTTTTGTTTATTACATCTTTGATACTCCAGAACAAGTCATGGATTTTAAAAACCGAGTTGGGAAAAAAGAGGTAAAATGTGTAAAGTGTAAGGAAGAAAAGAAAAATTCTACTATTTCTCTTGGTGTTTTTGACCGAATTGACCAAATTGCAGATTATCTCGAACCGCATTTTCCTAATCATCGACCTCCCTATTTAGGGATAATCCCACTTGTAGAAATGATTCGAGCCTTGAAAGGAGTGAAAAATGTGAGAGCAAGATCCGTTATCAAAATATATGATGCACTAATTGAGAAATTTGGAACAGAATTTCAGATTTTAACAGATGATTCTCTTCTATTAAATATTAAAAAGGAAGGAGGAATATATGAATCCTTAGTTAAATTGATAAAAGCGTTTAAAGAACAGAAAATTGAGTTTATTCCTGGTGGAGGGGGGATTTATGGAGAAATTTCACTGGATGCTATTTAATTATCAAATCTTTTCTCATACCAATTCGACTATGCCCAGTTCTGTAATAATTCTCTAGCTCAGTAAATTTTTCATATCCTAAATTGGTGTAAAATTTAGGTGCTTGAAATCCAGCAGTCCAAAGCCATATTTTTAATACTCCTAGCGTAATCAATTTTTTTTCTAGGATAAGTAAAATTTCTTTTCCATATCCCATTCCTCGAAAACCTTTTTCTATAAATAAATCGGTTAAATAGAACCACCCATTATACTCCTCACCATTTTTATATGCAAGACCAGTTGCACATCCAATGACTTTTTTACCATCTATTGCTACAAATCCAATTCTGTCGGAATTTTGGTGAACTTGAGTATAAAATATCTCGTCTTCTTTAAATCCTTTCATAATTTGTTCGTATTCGTCATCTGTTAATTCTCGTTCAATAAAATTTATTTTATTCACCGTAATACACTTCGGTAAGAATTGATATATTCCTATAATACCAACAAATAAATCTTTGAATTTTCCTAGAAACTTGATCGGGTAGTAAACATGGAATCGAAAACAAATATTGAAAATGATCCATCTCAAGAGAACCAATTTTCTTTAGTTCGGAAAAATGAAGATGTTATTCGTGCCCGAATTACTTTAGTGTGCCCATATTGCTCGTATAAACGTAAATTCAAAAATGAATTCAGTCCCAGTAACATAGAACTCATTACCGTCACATTCAAAATCATTGATTGGCTAACTTGTGAAAAATGCGATCATCAACTCAATTTTTCTTTAGATTTTTTCATTTGAATTAAAAGATCATCGGGATCAGTACCCAAAACCACTTGTAGTGTGGATTTTCCTTTCCGAATTACTTTCTCCAGTTTTCCTCTGACCAATACAATATCGTCTTGATAAGCATTTTCTAAAAATCTTCCTCTCATCGTAAAAATTTCGATATTTCTCTGATCTATCATTTCCTTACCGGATTGGAAGTCTAGTATATAGAGATTATATTTTCCAGGGGTAAAAAAGGATTCAGTATCATTCACAATTCTCCCAACTAATGATACCCTTCCTAATGTTTTATATGAAACTATGGGAAAATTGGGTAATTTTATTGCATATCGATCATTTTTGATATATCTAATAAATACATCTCTCTCATTGATTAAAAATTGATGAGTTTTTTTGGATTCTATTTTTTTAAATTGTTCATATGATAAGTTGAAACCTCTTCCTCGGAATTGATAATGCCTTTGTAAATTTTTCTCAGTATAGGGGCTAATATTTACGAGTTTTTTAAGATAAATATGTGATTTCAAGGGATGATGGAAGAAATCTTCTAAGAATTTGTGAACTCTTCTAGATTGATTCTCTCCATATATTATTAAATCGTAATCAGCATTTTTTTCCTCCAAACCTACCATTTTTGAGCCAGATAAACCAATGTATGAATCAGATATTTCCGCTCCTGTAATGATAAATTGTATTAGAGCCATTAGGGTAGGATCTGGATCGTGGGAGGTTAATATCTTTTTGAGAAACTGATCTGGTCTATGAACAGTTTTGATATCCTT
>JAEOUK010000234.1 GCA_016839385.1 Promethearchaeota archaeon | reverse complement strand
GATTGTAAGGAGTTCTAACATTAATGAAGGAGTCTGTCGAGTTTTCGTACCGCACACTACTGCGGGAATTACCATAAATGAAAACGCAGACGCTTCTGTTATGAAGGATATTGCGAATTATTTAAGCAAGTTAGTACCAAAAGGGGGAAGTTTAGGATATTCTTTCAAGCATATGGAAGGAAATTCTGACGCACATATTAAGAGCTCATTAACGGGTTCCTCGATTGAAATTCTAATTCACCAGGGAACCCTAATGCTTGGTACATGGCAGGGCATCATGTTTGCTGAGTACGATGGTCCTAGAAATAGAAAAGTTTTCGTTCAAGTCGAGGGAAATAGTTAAGCAGCTAGTACTTCTTATCAACTTTAAATTGGAAAATAACGAGACTAATAATCATCATTATCATGATGACATAGAAAGGAAGCGTAATGTCGATTTCACCCAAAGGACTCATGACCATTGGAGCAATTGCACTGCAGAAAAACCCAATCGCGTTATTAAACCCTATTCCTGAACCCTTTAGATCTGATTGAATATCTTCAATTACTTCTAATAAAAGCGTATTTCCTGCTGGATCAATGAGAGCAATACCAACCCCAATAAACGAAATAATAACCAAAAAGATTGGTAGATTTAACGCAAAAGCAGGAAAAAAGAAAAAAATTCCAAATCCTAAAACCATTATTTGTCCAACCATACTGATTTTTCGTGATCGATATCGATTAATTAACTTACTAGCAACAAACACAAACACAACATAGAGGGCTATAATTCCCAACATTAAATAACTTGATATTATTTCACTCAATCCAAATCCTTTTACATTATCCTGGAATATCCAAATTAAGTATGCAGTAATGAATCCAAAAATGAACCATCTCACGGCATTAAATAAAAGTGCCAAAAAATACTGTTGGTCTTTAAGGAGAATCTTGATGTTTTTTAAACTGAAATCCATATTGTTATTTTGGTCTCCTATAGACTCATCCTTATCTTTCTCTCTTAGAACGATAAAAATAATCAAGAAACTAAAACAGATTAAGAATGCTTGTACCATAAAAATGCTTCTAAAACCTAAAAAACCCGATATAAAACCGCCTATCACGAAACCAAGGAAGTAGCCAACATTCATGTATAGAGGATAATACCCCATGCCCTTACTGTGCTGATCTTTTTTATAGATATCACCTATAATGGCTTGAAGAATGGATGTATATGCTCCTGCTCCTTGAATTGCCCTGTAAATAATAAGTAGAATAATATTTTGAGCTGTAAAACATAATAATGTTCCTATAAAATATATGACCATCCCGAATAATACTATTTTTCGCCGCCCTAATTTATCTGAGACTGCAGCATAAGGGTATTGAAAAATACATTGAGTAACGGAAAACATACCAACTATAATCCCATATGATGTCAGGGTGCCGGCTAAACTCTCAACAAATGAAGGTAATCCCACTTGAACGATGCTCATTCCCATACTTCTAAAAGCAGTAGACAATAAGACAACAACTAATAGATTCCTTGTCTGTCTCCCTAGCCCTGTGATGGAAGAAATTTTAATCTCCTCTCATATTATCCCGGTTTATTATGGAAATTCAGTAACCAATATAAATTTATTTTTCGAAATATTTAGCTATATGAACCTTACTAACAATTAAAAGATGGAAAATAGGGATAATAATAATGAAAATGGTAATCAATTCTTTAATAAATTTAGCTCAAATAAGAAAAGATATAAAAAGAAAGCGGGTTTCTAGTTATGACAAGACAGGAGCAAATATGGATAATATTCAATTAAAACCTAATGAGATATATCAAATATGTGATATACAGGGTGCTGGTATATTTAAACACATATGGATGACTATAGCGTCTGCTGATCCTGATTATCTTCGCAAACTAGTTTTAAGAATGTGGTGGGATGACGAACAATCTCCTTCTGTAGAAGTTCCTATTGGAGATTTTTTCGGAATAGGGCATGGTAAAACGGTAAATTTTTGGAGCCTTCCCTTTGCTAACGGTCCAAATGATGGTAAAGGGTTTAATTGTTTTTTCCCAATGCCGTTTGCTACTCGTGTGAAGATAGAAGTAGAAAACGAATCAGAAATGATGACAGTTTTATACTTTTATGTAGATTATGAAGAACACGCTTATCTTCCAGCTGATCTTGGACGATTTCATGCTTTCTGGAATAGACAAAATCCTTGCGACGGGAAACCTTCCGGTACAGGTAAAAAAGTAGAGCGTTTTCTTAAGAAGAATCTAACACACGAAGGTGATTATATTATTCTTGAAGCGACTGGAGAAGGGCATTTCGTTGGATGTCATTTAAACATTCATAATTTAATGACACCCGAGAATACCTCAACGAAAGATTTTTGGTGGCCAGGAGAAGGTGATGATTACATAATAATTGATGATGAAGAAACAATTTTGTATGGAACAGGCACAGAGGATTATTTCTGTGGAGCTTGGTGTCCTACGCAGTATTATTGCTCGCCTTATTTTGGCGTGACAATGCCGGGTGGAGATAAATGGAGTGGTAAGATTTCTTACTACAGGTATCACATTGAAGATCCTATATATTTTCATAAAAATATTAAGGTCAAGATTGAACACGGACATGCTAACCAGCGTTCTGACGATTTCTCTTCAACAGCTTACTGGTATCAAGCAGAACCTCATAAAGAATTTAAACCAATTTTACCCGTAGTAGAAAGATTACCACGGAAAGAGCCTAAAGAAATTGAAGTATAATTTTCAAGTAAATTTAACACTGTTTTTATTTCTTTAGAAAAATATAATAATCAACTCTTTTTAACCACTCATTAACTAAAATGTTAAACAAATCTGCTTTCTCAATTTGTACATTATGCCCTGCTTGATCAAGAATCGCATAATTAGCTTTAAATCTTT
>JAEOUK010000233.1 GCA_016839385.1 Promethearchaeota archaeon | reverse complement strand
TACAATGTAATTGTATCCCATCGTTCAGGAGAAACTAGTGATGATTTCATCAGTGATTTAGCTGTAGGATTAAGTAACGGGCAAGCGAAAATCGGTGCTCCTTGTCGTTCTGATCGAAACGCAAAATACAACCAATTACTTCGGATCGAAGAAGACTTGAGAGGCAAATCCAGTTTCCCAAAAGATTTCCGAGATTGGACCAAATTTATCTAATTTTCTTTTTTTTCAAATTTGTAGACATCTGCTAATATTTCTTTTTGCCTTTTCTTATGAAAAGAAAAACTTCCTTCTATGTACATTGTCTGCGAATGGATAGATGAAATTTGCCAACCATGATAATCAACAAACTTGTGAAAATAGGTTCGTGTTTTCTGATTTGAAAGATGTATCGAATATATTTTATCCGACACCTCCATCGCAAATTTTAAGAATGGGCGATCAGCATTTCGAACCTGTACTCCAAATGGAGGGTTCATGACACATATTATTTTGGAATCAGAATTTTTTTTATTGAGCACCTCAAGAATTTCATTTTTATCAATGTCAAGCAACTGAGATAGATCTTTTTGTAGAATATGTATATACGGCTGTAATTCAAGATTTGAAGCATTTTCTTGTAGAATTCTAATTGCGTTAGCATCCTTTTCAACAGCTACGACAATTTTTGCGCCAAGTAGTAAACATGTTAAACCCAATCGACCTGTACCTGCTCCTAAATCTAAGATAACATTATCGACTATATCATTGTTGTCAACAGTGATATAATATAATAAGTCTACTGTGCTTGTTGCGTCAGTAATATATTGTTCCAATCGAGCTTCTGGTTGTTCAAATCCCTTCATAGATTGGACAATTGAGATCAAATTCTTCTTTCTTATGGGAAATGACATTTTCGTTTATTTTCGATTAAATTTTTTAGGTTTGGTTCTTAGTGTGTCATGGTATTGAGAAAACATAAGTTTGTATGTTTCGAAATTCATGATATTATATTTTCATTAATTCAAGTTTTGTGAGAAATAAATGACAGAAGTAAAGCATGGCACATTTGTGATGATTGGAGATTTTATCAGTGGAGCAGAAGAATATGCGTATGAGGACACTATACGTATTCATGAAAAAAATGGGAAACTATTTGCTTCCATAGCAGGTATCGTTGTTATTGATCCTCTAAAACGAACCATAAATATTGAAAATCCCGACCCAAATATCGGACAACATGAAATTAAGGCAGGAGATATTGTATTAGGGCAAGCGGAATTTATCCGAAAATTTACAGTTGGAATAAAAATTTATAAGGTTAATGATAGAATTATTTATAGCGATTCAATTTACGGAAACATTCATATCAGCAACATGAGTAACCGTTATATTGAAAAAGTTGAAGAAGCGTTCAAAAAGACTGATATTATTAGGGCAAAAGTAATAGAAAAATTCGGGAATGAGTACGAATTATCGACAGACGGACCGAATCTCGGAGTTTTAACCTGCTCTTGCACAATTTGTGGAACCAAAATGGAAAAACGAGGTCAAAAAAACATAGAATGCCCATTTTGTGGAAATAAAGGAATCAGAAAACTCGCTAACGACTTTTTCTGAGACTGGATTAGATCCTACTGGAGGAAGTAATTTTGGCAAAACATTCAAAAAAGAAAATTCTTTTCAGTTTCAGCGATTTTCAACTTGCTGAAGAATTTCTTCAATTAGTCCAGCGAAAGAAAATGTACGCAAATATTACTGCAAAAATGAATCCTGCAGGAAAATTAGAACTAACTTTAGTTGGTTCTCCTGAGAATATCAAAATAACTGTGCAAAAACTAAAAAAACTGCATAATAACATAATCAAAAATACCATTTCAGAAAAAAAAGCAGCTGATTTGGAGGAAGAAGATTTGGATATTAACTTAAAATTGAAAAAATTAAAATTTTAGGAAATCTAAATCAGCACATCTCATTATTGATTTTGTAATTCAAATTTTTAAGAGAAATGGGTATCATGGTAGACGAACAACCTAATGAAAATGGTTCTGAAGAACTAAAAGATGAAGAAGAAATATTATTGGGAGAAGAAGAAGAACCCGAGCAGATAAAAGATTATAAACATCTAAAAGCCCGTCTGATTGAGCAAAAAAAGAATTCATATCGAATTGAATTTATTGACGCTTCACATGGATTTTTGAACTATTTAACAAACATTTTGTTAAAAGAAAAAGGAGTAGAATACGCAGCATATAAAAAGACTACTTTAGGGAATCCAATAATGACAATCATCACGGACGGATCTATTTCTGTTAAAAAAATTCTACAAGTGTCTGGAAAGAAAATTAATGATGAGTTAAATGCAATCCAAGATGCATTTAGTTCATCAATTAAATAGTTCATTCGTTTTTTATCATTTTTTTAATTACTAGTGTGGATACTAGATCTATAATTATTCCATAAGCAATACCAGCGAAAAAGTAGGTTATTGTCATCATTTGTTGTAGAAATGCGAAGCTAACTGACACTATCGCTCCAATCAATAATCCACGAATTAAAGCTTCCCAGATTTGATTTTTTTCGCTTAAAAAGTGGAATTCTCCTGCTAAACCAAT
>JAEOUK010000232.1 GCA_016839385.1 Promethearchaeota archaeon | reverse complement strand
CATTTTTGCAGGAAATTTCTTTGATGTCGATAAAATTAGGAATTGTTTAGGTGCATGTTTGATAGTGAGAATATGGTTAGGTGCAAAATTCTTGATTCCATTGAAAACTACCTTTTTAGGAAGATCAGCTTCTATAAATTGGGTTTCAATACCATCAATCTCCTCAGAATAACGTGTTTGAAGTAATTCCATAATAATGATGGCATTATCTTTTTGTTTTTTTTGTAATTCTTGAAGTTCTTCTAATTTCTTTTGAAATACTTGAGGATATTGTTCCCAGGAACAGTTAAGAAGCAAGTTTGAAAATACATGGTTGATATTGCTTGAACTCAGCATTTCTAATGCATAATTTCCACACAAAAAATCTACTTCTCGACCTCGATGTATGGTTGAAATAAAAACAGGTCCAATTTCTGTAGTTTTCTTGACGTGTGTACCACCACAGGTATTGAAATCAGTGCCTTCAACTTCTAAAATTCTTACTGTATTTACTTCGGGAATTTTACCTCGAATTTTTTTTGCAAATTTCTTTATAGCTTCATCATGATCCAAGATGTAAGAAATGACTTTTTTTACTTGATATGTAAATAGAGGATTTACCTCTTTCATCACGGCTTCTAATTGATCTCTAGTCACATCCAGCTGAAATTCAATAATAAATTCTCCTGGTTTTATGTTAGCACGCGTTGTTTTATTGGAATATTTCTTCATCATCACAGCAGAAATGATATGTTGTCCTGTATGGGCTCTCATTACAGAGTACCGTCGTTCCCAATCAATTTCACCTTTAATTTTGGAACCGATGATTTTCTGCGTAGGTTTAGGGTCAGTGTAGTGGTAGAATGTCTTATTTTCATCCTCTTCAACATTTATAACATGGTAAATATCATGATCCACAATTATTTTTCCTGTGTCATGAATTTGGTTCCCTGAAGTTGCATAAAATAAGGTTTGATCTAGAATGATTGCTCCTTTCTGTACATCAAGAATTTCAGCCGTGAACGTCTTTTGATATGGATTTTTCCAGTATAATTGTTTTGTCATGTAAACACCAGATTAATTACATGGTATTCTTTATTCTATTCAATAAAGTTTTTACTGAGATTTCAATGTCTATTGACCCCCGTTTCATCATCATCCGACCTCCAATTGAAGCTTACTCCATATTAATTGCTATAACAGGAGGTTGTTCATGGAACCAATGTAAGTTTTGCGGAGTTTACAAGGGGGTTCAAGATTACGCAATTCGTCCTTTAGAAGATGTTTTACGGGAAATTGATTGTTTAGCGGATACCTATCCTAATCACAAATGGGTATTTTTAGGAAATGGAAATCCTACCAGTGCTCCAAATGAATACCTCGTTAAAATTTTAAGTCATATAAAAAACCGTTTCAAGAAATTAGAAAGGTTAAGCGCATATTCAAAAGCTTTAGACATAGTTAGAAAGACTGATGATGATCTTGTTAAATTAAAAAAAGCAGGCTTAGACATTGTTTATATGGGATTGGAGAGTGGCAGTAACACAGTCCTTAGATTGATGAAAAAGGGCACAAACAACAAGACAATAATATCTGTCGGAAAACGACTTTTGAACGCTGGAATAAATCTTTCCTTGTATGTTATCCTTGGATTAGGTAGCTATGTTCACTCAGAAGAACATGTAAAAGAAACTGCGCGTGTACTTACTGAAATCAATCCCACTATTTTCAGGTTTCGCACATTAAATGTCATTCCATCAAGTCCACTATGGATAGATGTACAAAATGGAACATTTAAAGTAATGAAACCAGTTGATGTTTTAAAAGAAGAAAGAAACATTATCTCTCAATTAGGTCCTAATGTTACATCGGAAATGTATAATGATCACGTCTCAAATTATTGTACGCTTAAATCGAAGAATATTTCTATAGATCGAGAGCACATTATTGAAGAATTGAACAGCATGATAAATGATTCGATAATTCAGCAAATGGAACCAAAATGGTTGGAACATATGTGACGTGAAATTCTATGAAAAAAGCTTATCTTGTGGATTACTCAAAATGCACATATAATTCCTGTGGTCGTCCTTGCATAAAAGATTGCCCTGTTAACATCACTAACCGAAAATTAAAAGGAAAGAAGAAAGTATTTCCCGCAATCGATTTCAAGAAATCAACAAATCAAGTTATCATTCACAGTGGAATATGCATACAATGTGGGATTTGTGTGAATCGTTGTCCTCGGGATGCAATTTATGTTAAGAAGTTCGTTGAAGAAGATCCTACTCAGTTACAGATACATCGATATACGTCAGGTTTCAGACTCTATCAGCTACCCACTTTGACAAAGGGAAAAGTTACGGGGTTAGTGGGTCCAAATGGAATTGGAAAATCCACCATAATGAATATATTAAGTAAAACCTTAGTTCCAAATTTCGGGGATATTAACTCAACTTCTGATTGGGAAATAATTGCGCAAAATATAAAAGATAACAATCTACGGAATCACTTTTTGAAAAATCCAAACATTAGCTACAAGAGACAAGTTTTACGAATCCTTTTCAAAAAATATAAAGATAAAAAAATTCATGAAATCCTTTCTCTTAATGAACATCATCCTCATTACAATCAAATTATGGATGCTTTGGATATTGCTAGTATTGAGGATAGATATCTGGAGCAATGCTCAGGAGGAGAATTACAGCGATTTTCAATTGCTAATGTATTATTGACTGAAGCAAATGTTGTTTTAATTGATGAACCTTGCACATTTCTAGATGTTAAAAAACGCATAGATTTGGCAGAAGTGCTTCAAAAGCTAAAGGAGGATGATAAAGCGTTCCTTGTTGTCGATCACGATCTAGCAATTCTTGATTATATGAGTGATATCGTGCATTTATTTTATGGTGAACCAAATAAATTCGGAATTATCTCACGGATTTTGAATGTGAAAAACGGGATCAACACCTATCTAAATGGATTCATTACTTCAGATAATACAGAATTTAGAGAAAATAAGATTCGGTTTAGAAAAACCGTATCAGGGAGAACGTGGGCAAATGCAAGAGTGTTTGCTCAATGGTCGAAATTAACTAAAACTTTCGAATCATTCAAGATAGAAATTGGACCTGGAACTCTTTATGAGAATGAAGTTCTGGGAATTGTAGGCCAAAATGGTCTGGGAAAGACAACTTTCTTCAAGATTTTGGTAGGACAACTCAAACCAGATGATAACAACTGGGACTTGTACAATCAGTATTCAATTTCCTATAAACCCCAGTATATTACTCCTGATTTTGAAGGCACTGTTGAGGAATTCATAACAAATTATTCGAAGAAATACATTCACGATTATCAACTCATTCAAGAACTCTATCAACCTCTAGGAGTAGATTCTTTTTTTAATAAACCGGTATCAAAATTATCAGGAGGGCAACTTCAGCGTACATATCTAGCTGCTTGCTTGTCAAAAGATGCAAATCTCTACTTGATTGATGAACCAAGTGCATATCTTGATGTGGAAGAACGATTGAAGATTGCTGAAATAATTCGTTCTCACACAAAACGAACTGATTCAACAACAATTGCAATTGAGCATGATATTCAAATCATCGACTCATTAGCGGATCGATTATTAATATTTCTTGGAGATCCTGGTGTTAATGGTTATACAATAGGTCCGTTAACCAAACATGATGGCATGAACACCTTTTTAAAATCTCTTGATATTACATTTCGACGAGATGAT
Source organism: Promethearchaeota archaeon (assembly GCA_016839385.1). The sequence continues at coordinate 3,649 of JAEOUK010000232.1, read as the reverse complement.
GAAACGGGACGAGCTCGAATTAACAAGAAGGGTTCTAAAAAGGATGTGAAACAAAGGGTTAATGATGAGTATTACTACATTCGAATGACAAATAATTGACCTAATCCTCATCTTTTTGCTCTTTTGCTTCATCCATTATCTCATTTAGTAACTTCTTGTAATCTAGAAGTTTCTGTTGAACAATTTGAGGGAGATGTTTTATTTCTTCTTCAAATTCAGGCCGATTTATGCGTTTCCAATGTTTATTCATAAGTGTTGTGAAATTCATGAATGTCGATTGATCTTTTACTTGAAGGAACATACCTTTCTGAAAACTCTCCATATCTTCCATGTTTAGCCTTATCATGTCAGCAACTTCATGATCATACAGTTTATTTTCTGCAATATCCAACGCAACTTCGTATGTAGACAAAGCTTGTTCATAATCTTCTTGGAGACTATAAACATGAGCAATATTATTCAAAAAGAGAGTCTCTCCATATAGATCATAATATCGAGCAGTTGCAGCTAAACCATAATGTAAAACTTCTAATGCTTCTGACAATTCTCGTTTTCGTATAAAACGTTCAGCAGATTTCATGCAAGTGATAGCATATTTCTGTAGTTTTTTTCGCAATATACGAGTTTTAATTCGTTTTTGTTTAATCAGTTGGAGATTGTAGACTTTTAGCATTTCCATGTATTCTTCGTTAATAGGATCAAATTCTTGAGCTTTTTGTTGAAAAGAAATACTCTGTTCATAATCTTTCAATCGCCCATATTCATATGCGATTTTGTGGAAAATTTCAGGATTATCCGTCCAAAATTCTAAAATATCTGCATATTTCTCAATAGCAAGACCTGGACGAGAAAGTTTTGAATAAATCTGAGCAATTTTATCCTGATAGAGGACGTAATTGGTTCGTTGCTCTTCTTCGATTAATAGTAGGAGCTTTTTTACATTCAAGTTCTTTGGTGTATTATGAGATGTAGAAAAATCCATTAGCAACTGTTTCTTTCGTTTCGGAATAGAAATACACTCATGGTTCCAAAAATGCCTATGGAATGTGCAGAAATACTCCCCACATAAAGGACATTTTCGCGATTTCCTAGCGAGTATAATCGAATTACAAAAGTAACAACGTTGCACGTTAGCAATACCCCACATTATAATAACAATTTCTGCAAATAATAAGTTTTTCAAACGAAATAAACAAGGATAACGCTTAGAAATTCAACACAAGCAATATACTACCGATAAGCATCAGTATAGCACCTAATACTCGACCTTTGATTTTTTCTTTTAAAATCCATGCAGAAAGTCCCATTGTTACAAGGAGTGATAACATTGATAAAGGCTCTGCAATGGAAATATCTAAACCAAAAAGTGATATTGAGATAAGTAATAGCATGTATGAATATCCGTTTGCAAAAGAACCTAGTAGAAAATGCTTGTAATTTGATAAAATAGTCGTTTTAATTAGTTTTAATTTATTAGTAGCTAAAATGAAGATAAATAAATACAAAGAGATTACCCAATATTGAATTATTGCATAGAGAAATGGATCGGGTGTGTATTTTACAAATAATCCATCAATGACTCTCCCAATTGCTATTAACAAACTTACAAATATCATTAGTAAGCATCCTTTATTTGAAAACACCGCTTTTATTGATGCTTTTAGGGAGTGTTTAATATCAAGTAAGCTAGTTCCAATAAACAAGAGTAAAATTCCACCTAATCTAAACCAAAACGTATTCAAAGCAAATTCACTTAGAAAAATAATGGACAATACAAACAGAAACAATACATTGAAGTTGTACAATGGTGATACTAAAGACACGTCATAATTAGACAATACGTAGACATACAACACAAATGCAACTGAATAAACGGTCCCTGAGATTAATGCATACAAAACTCCTTCTGCTCCTTCAAATGATGCAAATACGAGCATTGGTAATAGCATAACGCCTGCAATCGCAAATAAAAGAAATGTAGATACTGTTGGATCCTGATTCTCCCCAGCTTTTCGAAACTCTATTCGCTCATACCCGAGTAAAAAAACTCGACCGCCTATTACAAGTATGAGAAATAGAAGTGTAATGTCCATGTTAGAATAAATATTAATTTCTAGATAATGAATATTGTCTTTGTGAAAGTGGTTTTTGAGATTTCCTTAAGTAATAAACCAAAACGAACATGTATGGGGGATGAAATAGTTGTATAAATGGTACTGAATTAGGAAATATATAAAAAGAAAGAAGTAGAGAATATTCTCTTCTAAAATAAGGATTTTAATTTCTCGAGAACTAAAGTTTTCTCAGCTATGAACCAGTGCAGCTTGGATTTTTCTGGTTTGTACTCTTTCAACGTTTTTGCGAGTTCGTTTACCTCTTCTTCAATGGGTTCTTGAAGAGAATCGTGTCTTAACTTAGTTTTCATCTCATCAATAGTACTAAATACATTCACATCTACCCACGCGTCGTCAGCGCAACCATTTAAATCTAAGTTCAGTTGTAGTATCTTGCACAGTCGAGCTAGTTCATGAATCATTTTGTCATAGTTCTCGTTTTTGCGGTAGAGGCGCAAGGCAAGCACACTTATATCCTCATGGGGTATTAAACTGTTTTTTTGCATGTGTATCCTCTGGTGGATCAAATTTTTGTCGACTAAGAAAACAAATGATCCATTTGTTATATCTATTATGGTTCAATTCGATTAGAAAGATTCTAAGAAAACACTATAAGTAAAACCGAAACGTCTCATCATAGATTTTTGACGGAGCAGCGTATCTTTAATAATATCACGGTAATACATTTAGATCTTAAATGAGTCGAGTCTATTCATCCACAAAATTTTGCCATTAGAAAAAATCTGCATCTGCCATTTGATTAATTACATTCAAAAAATTGTATCGAATTCAGTCAATTTCTAATCCGTAGCCTATTTCTATTAATTCTGAAAGGGATGATATGAAACGAGTTGCAGGAGCTCCATCTACAATATCATGGTCGAATTGAATAGTTAAATTTAGAAATTCATGTTCCTCCAGTTTTCCACCCACAATGATAGGTTTGGCTTTTATTCCTCCCACAGCAATGTCTAACGTGCTTGCAGAAAATGGAAGAGCCCATCCGGAAATATTTTTGCTAAACATACCTACAGATGTGACTCCTACCGTTCCGGATCCTTCAATGAAAAAGAAGGGGTCAGATGCTTTCTTTTTTATAATCATCCTTCGGATGAATTTTGGTAACAAATTAAAGATTTTAATATAGATATCATTCGTATTTTTCACAAATTGATTTTTTTCCTTCACTTCTTTCTCTTGAATCTCTCGAATTTCATTTGTGATATCTAGAACTGATTTTGTATTTGCATATTTTATTACATGAGTGATAGGAACCTTTTTTCCAGAAGTTGTAGTTCTTTCTACTAATGCTCTGACATGTACATTTTCAAAAATGATGAGTTTATTACGCTTAAGTCGATACGCTTGCACTTCTTTATGTTTCATTACAGCTTGGGCTATACATTTGATGAGCCATCCAGTAAATGATAATTTAATACTTTTTTGAACCTCAATCAATGTTATTTTTTCTCTAGCTTTTTGCACATCCAATTCAATTAGTCCAAATACCGAAGCAGTGTTAATGGTAACTTCAT
>JAEOUK010000720.1 GCA_016839385.1 Promethearchaeota archaeon | reverse complement strand
GAGTAACATTTCAATTGCGACTGCAAATATTTTTAGATGCTTATTACTTTTTAATGGTTCAATAATGTTTGTGTAATAAACATGATTAGTATTTATCAAAGTAATATGTTTCCCTCTTTTCTCTTTTAACTCAAATAAATTGTTTGTTTCATTGGGGGAATACAATACTATGGTTCTGGTAAGCCCTTTAGCAAAAGTATCAACCTGTTGGTCAATCACTTCCTGCGTTAAATGCATATACCTTTCTTTCAAAAATCTTGATACTTCCTTCTTAGCCTCCTCTGTCCATTCACCACCCTTAGGAATAACCTCGATTACAGCTGTTTCGGCCTGAGGAATGGGAGTAGATTCCTCACTTTCTTCCGCTAATTTAGACTGCTCTAATTCCTTAAAAGCTCTGGCATAACCTGCCAAATATTTATTCATGCCTTTAATGCATCTTCGAATGGTGTCCGTCATTTGGGCCCACAGCATTTCCTTCTGTAGACCTATAGGTGCATCTTCGCTTATATTAAGTTGATCAATATCGCTGTTCTGAACAGCATTGAAATCAACACTTTGTTTATTATTACTAACACCCATCAACTTATCTAAATCTCCATCAAAATGAATTTCAATAGACCAAAATCTGTTTTTCTCAGATGTAACAGTATATAAACCAAAATTTCCAAAGTCAATTTCTCTGTTTGCTCTCATGAAGAATATATTCCCACTTTTAAAGTTGGGTGAGCCACTCATCTTTTCACCAAATATCCTACCGAGCGATGTTCCTCCCCCGGATCTAACTCCCGGATTGGTAATACTTGAATTTGCGAATGATGCCTTTATTCTCCATGAATACTGCTTCTCACCAAATTGAATTGTATATGGCACGTCCCAATAGTCGTCATATTTTTGAAAAATGGGTAGATTTGTTTCATTAGGTTTACATCCTTTAATGAATTTTTGATAATGAAACTTAGAATTGAAATCATCATCTTCTCCTAAAATTGTATGTTTACCCTTCGGATCTTCTGTTTGAGACCACTTCCAAATATGTTCCGTGATATAATTTTTGTCTGTCATTACAAACAAAGGGTCATATGGAATTACGCTTTCAGGAGATATATCGTACTGGGGATTACCGCTTAGGAATGAATAGCATATAATTTCAAAATCGTTTTGTAATTGATATCTATAAATCCTTCCCAATAGTTTTTTCGCCCGATTAATAATAGTTGCTGATCTGGAGGCATCGAGTAGATCTAGATTTGACCATCTAACAATGGTTCTCACGTCATCCTTTATTTTAACCAAAGATTCAAAACTCGGATTTTTGACAATTGAAGGGTCATAACTTGGTTCTTCCCTCATTTCCTGATCATCCAAATCCAAATAAACATAGTTCCAATTATCCTGTTCATCTTTCGAATACACTTCAACTCGTCTTCCCACACTCACAGATGAATTTGGAAGACCAACTCCAAAAGCTCCAATCCTTGAATTAGATCGGCCTTCCCCCTCTGAAAATGTTAAACAGGAATTAATTCTATCATGAGTCATTCCTGTTCCATTATCGAGAAACAATATTTCACTTATTTGGTTATGAGTTCTTTGCCCTACAAATTTTGGAGCTTCAATAAATGCTATTTCAACTCTTGTTGCCTTTGCATCAACTGAATTATCTACAATTTCTGCCATAGCATAGATTGTAGATTTATAACCGGAACTTCGCTGTTTCTCAATAAATTTATTACCGTATAAATGATTCATGTTAAAATTAATTTTGTAGTACGATATTTTCTAATAGTTTATATTCTCCTAGCTTATTATGGTTGTCCTTGGTAAGATATATAGTATTTACCTCGTTGCCTCCATTTTTTTCACCACGCATGGCTCTACCAATAATCTGAAGGGCAAGTGTTGGTGAATCAATGTTAGAAAGTATCATAATAGCATTCATTCCTGGTACATCGATACCAGTAGACAAGATGTGATAATTTACTATAATAGACAATGAATCATTAACATCACCGAATCTTTTCAGATGATTTTTTCTCTTAGAAGCTGGTGTTTCACCAACAATTAATTCATTCTCAATTTGATTAAAATTTAAAAAAAGGTGTAAAGCAATTGCATGAGATTTAGACTGAGCAAAAATGATACAGTTTTCTCCTTTTTCTATTAATTTTTGACACTCTCGTTTAACGGATTCGTGTAATTGATGATAGTATTCTGAATTACTATTACCACGTTCAGAATTCAAAACTTGAAATTGTAGTTTAGCCAAGAATCCTCTTTCTATAAGGTATTCCATGGGACTATCCAAACTCTTTCCATTTGAATCTGTAATCTCTAAATAAGAGTGAAACATTCCTTTTAAAGTCGCATGATCCGAATCATCATTTCTAAAGGGTGTTGCAGTTAGACCTAATAATTTTCCTTGGTGATTCAATCT
>JAEOUK010000231.1 GCA_016839385.1 Promethearchaeota archaeon | reverse complement strand
TAACTATTGATGGGATGACAAGTATTGTAAATCTATTATTTTATGCATCAAATAATCCACGTTGGGCTATTATTTACAAAATGTTAAGCCAGACTTTATTAAAATTCGGAATCGATGTCCTTCAAGTTTTAGTTCTCGTATTCAGAAAAGCTGACAAAAATATTATCCATAATGCAATAAGTAACTCTGTTCTTGAAGATATATTTTCAAGCACAAATATCAAGGATGCACTTACGTTTATACAAACTAATGAGTCAGAGGACGAAGTAGGGTTATTTTCTAGCAATGAACGATTGGATAAGTTACTTAAAATCCTTTATAACCTACACAAAGGAAACGTATTACGTGCTGCTGAAATATTGGCTCTTTTTGAAATACAAACATGATTTTACTTACAATTTTTTTAACTTCGAACCAAACCCACTTAAGCAATATTTGAATATTGAGCTTGAATAAATAAAAGTAAGGTAATCAATCATGACAAACTATTGTGCAAAATGTGGTGATCCATTAGAACCAAATCAAAAATTCTGTGAAAAATGCGGTGCACCAGTGCAAGTCGCTACACCAACTGCTACTGCACCAGAACCCTCTGGTGGATTGTTTGATCAATCCCGGCAATATTATATATTAAATGAAAAGTACTGGGGTTGGGGCTCAGGTTCTATTATGGATGAAAAAGGGCAAGAAATTGGTAAAATGCATCGTAAGGTATTTTCAATTCGTCAAAGAATTGAATTAACTGAGTTAGATGGAACAATTTCTGCGATGATTCATAAGAAAATTGTAGCAATTCGACCTACCTATGATTTAAAAGATGGTCAAGAAAATGACCTTGCTAGGTTGAAGAAAACAATTATCAATGTTATTAAACCTAAACTGTTTTTGGAAGATCCTAATGGAAATGTCCTTTATGAAGCCCGAGGCAAATTTATGGGCTGGGATTTTACAATAACTGATGTAAATTCAGGTGCTTTAGTTGCTACGGTAAGCAAAACAGATAGATGGAGAGATGTATTTTTAGGCGGTGTGTTTAATTTCAAAGATACATATGCACTAAAAATAGAAGATCCCACTGCTGATCGCAGATTATTACTCGGATTTGTATTGAGTATTGACAATTCCCTCCATGATCAAGGTAAAACTGGCGGATTCCGTCTAGGACGTTAAAAACTTGTAATTTTTACATTTTTAGATTTTTCTTATCATTTTTTTTAAGAAATTTAAAATACTTTCCAACAGACGTAATTTTTTATGAAAGATTTGTCCGATGAGTATCTAATTGAGAGATTTGATTTCAATTTGGATGACATCCATGAATATTTAGAAATTGTTAGAAACGCATTTTTTCATCATAAACTAGATGAAGGTGGTACAATACTTTTTGATAAACAAACATTTGGGATAATGTTTGGATCCCCTTTTCAACGTAGAGATTTATTTGTAAAAGCTGTTCATAAAGAAACGGGTCAGATAGTAGGTTTTGTTGGAGCTATACCCCGGCATCTTTCCTATAAAGGTAAGGAGTACAAATTTGGAGTGCCTGCATGGCTTTCTGTTCATTATGAACATCAAAGAAAAGGTCTTTCTCGAGCAATGGGATTAAAAATTTTGGAATATGGTGCATCTCAAGGATATGATGGGGCATTTGTGGAATTTGATTTAGATGATCACGGTATAGATTCATGGAATTCTATATTTCGTGGTAAAAATTATGAATTGCATGACTTGCTCAAAATGAAAAAATTCATTGTTCGTGTCTTCGATGTAGAAAGGCTCAGTTCTGCAATGAAACTGGCTAAAATTGAAAAATTTGCTTTAAAATTGCTTCAAAAAGTACCAGAAGTGAATAATCCTCGCATAAGATTGGGAACTCCTGAAGATCATGAACGGATTTTTGAATTACTAGATGATCATAAAGAACGAAATGAATTATCAGTAATTCGTAATAAAGATGACTTTCTGTGGTATTTGAGCCAACCTGGTGTCATAACAGTAGTTCATGAGGACATTTCAGGAATTGTGGATGGATTTATCATTGCTTGGAAATTTCAGCTTGCAGGTTTTGGAAATGTGGTAGATTTTGGTTGGATGGATGGAGTACATACAAATCGTTTATCCTTGAAAGATGCGACTGATCTATGTAAATTCTTCTCCAAAACAGCAAAAGATTTGGGATGGGCAGGAATACAATCTCCTTATATTCCTTACTTTAATTCCAAACCATTTAAACGCGCTAAATTCATATTCTACCCTAAAACAATGTTGATAAGCTTACTACGGTATAGACCTTTGCCTATTCCCAAAGAAGTAAAATCATTCTATTTCGATTGGAGATAAACAACCACAAAGAAATTTTATTTGTTTAATCTCTTTTTATTTATTGTAAATTTAATTGTTCAAGAATTCTAAAGATATGCATGCAGAATGAGAAAAAAAAGCCACATCGGATTAAAAAAAGATATAGTAGAACTCAATCCTTATAATCCAAAATGGGCAGACCTTTTTGAAGAAGAATTTTCTATCCTAAACTCTATTCTGAATGGCATAATCAAAGACATTGTTCATATTGGGAGTACTTCAATACCAGGGATTGTAGCAAAACCAATAATTGATATCGCTGTCTCAGTTGAGAATCTTCAAGAAATTACTAAAATTATCGAAATCATGGAATCTAATGGATATATTTATAGAGGAGAACAGGGAATTCCAGGTAGACATTTTTTTATAAGAGGTTCAGAAAATTATCGAACACACCATATCCATCTAATGTCCATCTCTCATTATCAATGGAAAACTCATATATTGTTCCGGGATTACCTTAGAAAAAATCCTGATGTAGCAATGCAATATT
>JAEOUK010000230.1 GCA_016839385.1 Promethearchaeota archaeon | reverse complement strand
TGATGTTTTTTTAAAATCAACTGACATTAAACTACAGCTCTTACCTTGTTGTCCACCCACCATCAATTCTCAAGTCAGATCCAGTCATATAGGAGGATTCTTCAGTAGCTAGGAATAAAATTCCAGTTGCAATCTCTTCCGCTCTTGCCCAGCGAGTTAGGACACCTTGTTCTTCAAATTCTTTTTTAACTGTTTCGAAATCTAATCCACGATCTTTGGCTTGTTTGGATACGTCACTTCTCAACATTGGTGTATCAGTAGCCCCGGGACTTACTGAATTTACTCGTACGTTGAAAGGTGCCATATCTAATGCAAGAGCTTTTGTAAAACCGAGTACACCATGTTTTGTTGAACAATAGTTTGCATGTACCTCTTGACCAATGTGTGCAGCTACTGATGCAAGAGTTATAATAGATCCATATTTTTGTTTCTTGAATTGTGGAATCGCATGTTTGCAAGCATAAAATAAACCCTTTAGGTTAACATCAATTAATAGGTCATAATCCTCATCTGGAAAATCTTCGACAAGACCCACCCGAACAACACCTGCATTAGGAATTAGAACATCAATTCTACCGTATTTTTCAATTGTAAAGTCAATCATTTTTTTTACTTCTTCAGATTTCCGGACAGCTACTTTCATTATATCAGTCTTGTGTTTGTCTTCAATCATCTCAGAGGTTTCGTTTAAACCTTTATCATCAATATCGGAGAGAACTTGAATAGCGCCCTCTTTAGCAAAAAGGAGTGCAGTAGCTCTACCGATACCACTAGCTGCACCTGTTAGGACAATAATTTTATCTTTTACTCGTTGCATATACATACCTCTATACTATGAATAAATCTTTATCCAATGAAGATAGGCGTTCAACACCGTTTTTAGTGACACGATAACAATCTTCTACTCCTACCAAGCCCCATTTGTCGACATATTCCCAAACCTCGACATCTAAGACCATATTTTCCTCAAATGGGCGATTTTGACTTTCGGTTGGACCAAACATGTGCAATTCCTCGGTCTCTAAACCGATTGTGTGAGCAATTACAAAATGCATTCCCTCAGGAGCCATGGTTTTGTAATATTCCACAGATTTCTGGTTAAGATCATTCGCGATCACCCCCGCTTTAATATTATCTAATGCAAAATTTTGCATTTTTACCATGCGATCGTATGCTTCTTGAACGCCATTTGGAACTTCTCCTAATACCATTTGACGGCTAACATCGGAAACATATCCTTTGTATACAGCACCAAAATCAAATCTTGATAAATCACCCATTTTCATTTTGACGCCCTGACCAGGTGCTTCAGGGTCAGAATACCCAACATTCATTGTCAGATGATCCCATCCCCATACATCTTGAGAAGCATTAACCATTGTTTTTCTTGCAATTTGTAAAAGCTTAGTATCTGTGATCCCTTCCTTAGACGCATTAATGCATGCCATTATCGCTTTTTCTGCAACTTCGGTTGATTTTTTAATGCGTTGCACTTCTTCTTCCGTTTTAATTAAGCGTAACTCAGTGAATGCTTTATCCCCACTCTTTGCGTCAATTATTGCATCAGGATATTTACTATAAATGTAATCTGCAGCGTATCTGGGAAGAAGAGACTCTAGTCCAATTTTTCCATCTTTTTTGATGTTCCATTTTTTTATTTGTTTTGTAATTGTTCTTAAGGCATCTTTTGGAGAAACAATTCCTTTACAATCCGGAATCCATGAGAAAATATTTGCACTTCGATAAAGATCCCAATGAATAAGAAACTCCTCTCCTTCCCGATTAATCAAGACAAAATAAGGATATTGGTTTTTTAGCACATACAGTATAGGATTCGGAGCATTCACAGTAGTTGGCAGTCCACTTGTATAAAACACGTTCTCAGGGGTAGATGCTATTAAAAGATCAAGATCCAAATCCTCCATAATTTTCTTACATCGATCTTTAGAAAATCCAATAGGTTTCTGTTGGTTCATGTTTGAAAATTCGTTTAACTCATTTTTAACCTTTTATTCACTCTGACATCGCATTCATGAATTTCATTTTTTAAGAAAATAAATCGTTAAAAAAGATGATATAGAACTTTTCCTTATGGAAAAAATGATTCTAACTGCAACTTCAGCTAACTCATGGATCTATCCCGATCTAAAAAACTGGCCAGAACCCGAATGTGTTGAGGAGCTAGTGAAATGCGCAGTAGAATGTTATGAGGCAGGTGCGGCGGTCTATCATGTTCATTTACCGAGAGATGAGCGTGCTTTTGACATAGTGAATGGAATTCGAGATAATTGTGATATTATTATTCAAGCAGGAATGTCGAGTTTCCCAATTGAACAGCGACCAAATGATTTCAAATCACAACCCGATATGCTTTCTATCATCTTAAATCATCATGATGAACATTTTACTCAAATGCATGTCAACCAACTTCACACTTTAGAGGAATTTGAAGCATATGCACAAAAATGCGCAGATTATGGGATAGAACCTGAGTTTGAAATTTGGCATACTGGATCTTGGTGGAATTTACGATATCTTATCGATAAAGGGCTTTTAATCCCCCCTCATATATGTACATTATTCTTTGACTGGCCAGGTGGAACTTGGAGTCCAGCTACCCCAGATAGTTACTTATTCCGTGTGAAACATATGCCCGATAATGTTATGCATACAGTTTCAATAATGAGTGACAAACAGATCATGATTGCTACTCTAGCAATTCATAATGGAGGAAATGTTCGTGTTGGTACAGAAGATTATCCCTTTATTTCTCCCGGAAAACCAGCAAAAAACAATGCAGAGATTGTGAAGCGGATGGTTAAACTCTCAAAAGAAATGGATAGAGAAGTCGCTACTCCATCTGAGGCGCGGAAAATGATGGGACTTAAATAAAAAAAAAGAATCACAGGTAATTAAATTGATTTGAATAAGTTATTTGATTTTATTGCATAAAAGACGATTTTATACTATTTCACCAAGAAGATGCAATTAGAAATTTCAGCACAATGAACTAAGAATTGTTAATAAAATCTATAATAGAGACCATACCTATACTTTTCTATGAATTTAGAAGAAGAATTTGGATATAGTATTGATCGAACCGATCCAAAACAAGTGGATGATTTAGCTCGTAAATATTTGCATGAATTATCATTAAGCGAAAAAGTGCAATTCATGCAAGGAAATATTAAGATTTTACAAGGTTTACTGCCAATTGCGATTCGATATAATTCTAAACCTTATCCATTTGGAGGGATTAAGAGATTGAAAATACCTCCGAATAAATTTGTCGATGGTCCTCGAGGTATTGTTGTAGGATCCTCGACATGTTTTCCAGTTTCGATGGCAAGAGGTGCTACTTTTGACATTGAATTAGAAGAACGTATAGGGAATGCAATAGGCGTTGAAGGAAGAGCTTACGGGGCAAATTTCTTTGGGGGAGTATGTATTAATTTGCTTCGGCATCCCTCATGGGGAAGAGCACAAGAAACTTACGGAGAAGATCCATACCATCTCGGAGAGATGGGAGCAGCCTTGACTCGAGGAATTCAAGCACAAGGTATGATTGCATGCCCAAAACACTTCGCTATGAATTCAATGGAGAACAAACGATTCAAAGTAGACGTGTCAGTTGATGAAAGAACTTTAAGAGAGATCTACCTCCCTCATTTTAAAAAGTGTATAGATGAGGGAGCTGGTGCAATTATGAGTGCTTATAATAAAGTAAACGGGGAATATTGTGGAGAAAATAAGCATTTGTTAACTGATATTTTAAAACAAGATTGGAATTTTCAAGGTTTTATTATAACTGATTTTATGCTCGGGGTTCGAGATGGATTAAAAGGCATTAAATCTGGTTTAGATGTTGAAATGCCTTTTTCTTGGAGAATGAAGTCAAAAAATATACAAAAATGGGTAGAAACTGGTGAAATTCCAGAAGAACGCATCGATGAGAGTGTTTTGCGGGTACTAAAAACTAATTTAAAGCTGTTTAAGAAATTCGATCCAGAATTATACAATCGTTCAAAGATCGCATGCCAAGAACATATTCAACTAGCGAAGGAAGCTGCACTAAAGAGTATGGTATTACTTCAAAATAAAGATCGGATTCTACCACTAAATGCAAAAAAAACTAGTAAAATTGCAGTATTAGGATCCTTAGCAGACAGGAAAAATATCGGAGATCTAGGGAGTAGTAGAGTCTACCCCCCATACATTATTACACCATTAATGGGTATCCAACAAAAATTTGGATATAGTAGTGTTCTGTATGAATCCGGTACTAATATCGAACGGGCAAAATCATATGCAAAAGAAGCTGAAATCGTAATTATTGTTGTGGGTTTTACTGAGAAAGATGAAGGGGAATATACAGGTGGTAAGGGAGGAGACAGAGATCTCCTTACATTAAAACCCAAAGATGAGGAATTAATTAAACTCATTTCTGAAATTAATAAAAACGTAATTGTAGTTATGGAAGGAAGTAGTGCGATAATTGTAGAAGAATGGAAAGAAAAAGTAGCTGGAATAATAATGGCATGGTATCCTGGAATGGAAGGAGGAAATGCACTAGCTCACCTTTTATTCGGAGAGGTAAATTTTAGTGGGAAATTGCCATTCATAGTGCCAAAATCTACTGATCAATTGCCATTTTTTGATAAGAAGACAGAATCTATTAAATATGATTATTATCATGGATATAGACTTGCAGACAAGAAAGGGTGGGAACCTGCATATCCGTTTGGTTTCGGATTAAGCTATACGACTTTCAGTTATGGAAATTTCCGTGTTTTTACACCTAAGATCCAAAAAGATGGACAATTAAAAATATCGGTGGATGTTTCAAACAATGGAAAAATCCCTGGAGATGAGATAATTCAACTATATGTAGGATATCCCGAGTCTAAAGTCGATCGAGTGGTAAGAGAATTAAAAGATTTTGCGCGTATCCATTTAGAATCTAATGAAACGAAAACAGTAACTTTATCGGTTCCAGCGAAAGATACGGCGTACTATGAAATGGAATCTAATTCTTGGGTCATAGAAAATGGTAAATATGAAGTTTTTGTAGGTTCATGTAACGATGTTCGTTCCCTAATGAAGATGAATTTTGAAATTGAATAACTTTCATTTCTACAAATTTTTCCTAATTTAAACAACTATTTTATGACGAAATTTAGATATATCCATATTCTAAGAGCATTTTAATTACTTTTTCTTTACTTTCTTCAACT
>JAEOUK010000229.1 GCA_016839385.1 Promethearchaeota archaeon | reverse complement strand
TCATCTTCGGGTCCTTCCCAAACTTCTTGTTCTACTGAATCAGAAGGTTTGAAAACACGAACTACGCGAGTTGGGCTTCCTTTTGACCCGTAATGAAATTCATTCTTATCAGGTAAGTCTCGATAAGCAACTTTTAGAATCTTTTCAGACTTCCTCTCCAATTTACGCCGATATGAAGGCAAACGGGGTGTATATATGTCTTTTTCTACAGTTATTAAGCATGGATAGGTGATTTCAGCGGTTTGAATCTCTGTTGGTAATACTGCTTTAACAGTAATTGATTGATTGTTGACTTTTTCTACACTTAAAACATTTGTGATATGTGGGATGTTAAGAAATTCTGCGATTTCTGCTCCTACTTGTGCAGTATCACCGTCTGTAGTTTGTTTTCCGCAAATAATTAGAGTTGATTCTCCTAAAGTCTGTATTGCCTGAGCTATTGTATATGAAGTCGCCCATACATCACTTCCTGCAAATTTCCTGTCAGTAATTAAAACTCCAGAATCTACTCCCATGTAAATTGCTTCATGCAATATAGATTCTGCAGCCGGTGGTCCCATAGAGATTGCAGTAATATCACATTCGACATTTTGCTCACCTAATTGGTTTTTTATTCGCAATGCGGTCTCTAAAGCAAATAAATCGAATGGATTCATCTTAGAATTACTCGGATCTCGAATAAGATTGCCATTCTCGTCCATTTCCACTTCCGATGTTCCCGGAACCTGTTTGATACAAGTTATTATCTTCATATTTTTCCTATCATGCGTTAATTTTTGTATAATTCGTGTGTAAGAAAGTTTAGTGCAGGTTTCCACAAACTTTTGCCATATAATCTATAAAAGAATCGCCATATTGGATTGTATTGCCTAACATACATTTCCACTAATAATGTAGTAGCTAAATATAAATCGTAAAATGCGTCTCGGATTTTTGCATTTTTTGATGCAAAAATATCTTCTCCATAACCTTTAATTAAATTAAGTTTTTTTTTCTTACCTCGCAGTGATGATTCGGTGAGAGGATCTCCAAATATCGCTCTTTCAAGATCAATTATCCCTTCTAACTTCCATGATCCATTTTCTTTCTTTATGAATATGTTTCCTAACCATAAATCCCAGTGGACAAAAGAAGGACTCGTGACTTCATCTAGTACGCTTGTAGCATTTCGTAATAGTCCGCGAATTAAATTTGGATCAAAAGGGAGCCGTGCATTGTATCTGATTGCGTCTTTAAACAGATTTTCAGTCATTAATGTAAACGTTTTTGCCCAACTATCTGAAGAGACGGGATGATCAGGATTGTCAATAAAATATCCAAATTTCTTACCTTTAATGGTGTTTAATTTAGATTGCATTTTACCAATTTGAGTTTCTATATTGCCTAATTCGATTTCTGATAGTTTCTTTCGCACTTTATCAAGTGGAAAGCCGGTAAATTTTTTAGTAATGAAGTATCCCCGTCCTACTAGTGATCCATCTAGATCATATCCTATAAGCTCTGGTAATGGGATCTCTGTGCCGATTGGGTGTCTGTTTATCAACTCTATTGCTCGAATTTCCGTTTCCATTACTTTATGTTCATAAATTTGAGTATTTGTGCCATTAGGAACCTTAAGCTTTATGATAATATCAAAATCTTTTTCTGGTAGTTTAACAGAATAGGCGACCGACCACCATCCCTCTGAGAGTTCTTTAATATCACCGATAATCGTATCATTTCCGAAATGATGGTAGACAATTTTATAGATTGCATCAGTTTCGATCGGTACTTGGGTTACACTCTTCATTTTCGTCAATTTTTCGATGTTTTAAATTCGTTTGCTCAATACATCTGCTTCATATTGTTCGATTTCTTTGATCCATTCAATATCTATAGGCACATTCATTCTACGGCAATACTCCTTCCAAATTTCACCCCAAGGAAGAGTCTTGGTGTCTTCTAATAACGCGAGACGTTGGAAATACTGTCCCTTTTCCTCATATTCTAACAACTTGTCATAAGGTTGTAATAGTGCAAGAAGTAGTGCTTTCATTGTTGCGCGAGCCCCTGTGACCCATGCGCCGATACGATTTATACTAGCATCAAAATAATCAAGAGCAACAAAAATATCCTCTAATCTTTTAGTTCGTACAATCTCTTCTGCTACAGTTCTCACTTCGTCATTGATAATTACTACGTGATCGCTATCCCAGCGAACTCCACGGGAGATGTGAAGTAAAATTTTGTTTGTAAATGGCAATATAGCGGAGATTTTATCAGCAACTTGCTCAGTTGGATGATAATGACCCATATCCATGTTCAAAATTAACCCATTCTTGACTGCATATGAAAGATAAAACTCGTGACTACCCACTACATACGCTTCTGAACCAATACCAAACAACTTTCCCTCAATCGAGTCCAACATATATTTCGAATCTAGCTTTTCTTCGTATATCTTATCTAATGAGTCTATAAGAAGTTCCCGATATCCAATTCGGTCAATAGGTAAATCTTTAAAACCATCGGGAATCCATAAATTGTTTATAACAGTTTTTTCCAGTTGTTTACCAATTTCGTTACTAATTTTTCGGCATCTAATACAATGTTCAATCCAAAATTCCCGAACTTTTAGATCTTTAGAACTTAATGTAAATCCCGAGTCCGCCAAAGGATGACTAAAGAGCGTAGGATTAAAGTCTATACCTATATCATGCTCTTTAGCCCAATCAATCCATCCTTGAAAATGAGAAACATCAATTTCATTCCTATCTACAGTTTTTTCACCAAACTCGCCATATATGGCATGAATATTGGCGCGATTTTTAGCTGGAATGAGGGAAAATGCCTTTAAATAATCTTGACGCAATTCCTCGACAGTTCTAGCCTTACCTAGATAATTTCCTGTAACTGCTAAACCCCCACCTAATTCAGAATCAACAGTTTCAAAGCCAGAAACATCATCTGCTTGCCAACAATGAAGAGATAAAGGAATTTGGGCTAAAATTTTTAATACTTCATCCGTATTCACACCTAATTTTGCATATTGTGATTTTGCTCGTGCGTATCCCTAATTCATACCTATCTGTTGGTGATTGGAGGTAATAAATTTGTTGATATTCTTTGATACTTTTTGATATTTTACGATATAACTTTTTATAGTTTGAACTCGTTAGCTTACACATATGAATGAAATTTTAGAACTAAAAATTCAACTTGCGAAAGCTTGTAAAGAAATCTTTG
>JAEOUK010000228.1 GCA_016839385.1 Promethearchaeota archaeon | reverse complement strand
ACTTCCTTATCCCATTATTATGCTTCTTCTAATTCGGATTGATTAATGCCTTTCATTATAAATCGACGTAATTTTTGGTACCAAAATCTGCAAGATCGTTAGTATTGTTTCTTGCTGAAGCAATAACTCATTCTGCGAATTTAATACTCCCATACTGTCAATCTGCAATGATTACGCGATGTCTTGCGAATCGGGTATTTATGATTACAGCAAATCGTATTGGACCTGAACAGAAAGCTGGACTAAACCATTCATTTACTGGAAAAACTCAAATCGTGAATTCAGCAGGTTAAATAATATCTACAGCACCAGCAGAAGAGGAATATTTGGATGTAGTTGGTATTGATCCAAAATTAGCTCGAATCAAATGGTTTACAAAAAAGAATCATCTTTTTGAAGATCACCGACCCCAGTATTATAGTCTAAAGTAATTATTTTTTGTGTTAGTTGAGAAATCGTGAAATGTGCCTTTTACGACGAAATATCACATGTAGATAGTACAGGAGAAATATCCAGATATTATGTTTTCATTAAGTGAGTTCGATACAGTTTTACTTTTCTTATTATAAAAATAATTGTATAAATAACCCCTATTATTGTTACTCCTATAAGAGAGACCCACAATACAATTTGAAATTGAGTAGAAATATCAGCACTAAAAAGAGTCAATAATCCTCCCATAATACCTCCAAGAACATTTCCAGCTAAAGCGAAGAAACTAGCCAATGCCATATTGCGTACAGCTTTCGATTTATCTTTCAATTGAGATGCCATATATTCTGTCGCAACACGAAATGCATATGCAGGCCATATCCACACAATAAAAATTACAATCACATTTTGAGATAATAACCCTAAAAACACTAATGAATAAGAAATCCATCCGTAAAACACAAGAAAATCGGGTCCAGATCGATCCAGAATCTTTCCAAATATCCAAAAAACAATTATACTTAAAATTCCGGGAATAGCATTTGTAATACCATAAAGCCATCCTGGTGCTCCTAAATAACTTATGTACGGTCCTATAAGTCCAAAAAAAGTTGAAGCAAACAAAAAGACTGCAAATTGGATAGCTAGCATCTCACTATATGATAGCGTGGATTTGAATGCCTTAGTGAC
The DNA here is from genome assembly GCA_016839385.1 of Promethearchaeota archaeon. Next base: position 1,038 of record JAEOUK010000228.1, on the reverse strand, counting down.
TCTTAACGATTCTGGCACACTAATTTTTGGATCATACACATTTTTAATTTTCACACTTCCAATTAAAGGTATTAAGAGAATACTAATTATAGAGAAAATTAAGGCGACTAGAATCATGTAATGTAGGTTACCAGGCTTGTATACAAAACCTCCAATGATTAGACCGCAAAACCACGCAAAGCTTTCAATCATGTTCAATTGCCCTAATGCTTTACCTTTCTTCTCGGGATTGGTCATGCTCGTGAGAAATGCTTTTACTGCTGGTATATATGCAACCATAAATAAATTACAGGAAACTGTAATTGCTAATGTAATAAATGGATTCGTAATACCAAGCCCTGTCATCACAATTAACAATTTCCATTGCAGGAATCCGAAACTATATCCAAGAATAATTAGCCACTCTTCGCGATTTTTCTTTTCCGCAATTGCACTGAATCCAAATAAGGTGGTGAATTGAGCTATCGTAGGACTAATAAATATCAGTGTCGCAATTAAAAGAGAATATCGGGGTGTAGAAATGGAGTACACCAGACTATCCAACGATAAAAATGGATTGATAAAATATGTGTTGAAATACATTATAAAATAGGATATCAACAATGGATAGATGGAGGATTTTTTACGCATCGATTAGTTCCTTGTTAGATAGGATTTGTTTAATATCTTCGTGAATATTTTCTGGTTCATTTTCAAATAAAATCTGTGCGTTTAGATTACTCCCACCTCCTTTTCCCTCATAAATTGTCAAGAGTTTTTCAACGATCTTTTTTGCAGGAAATTTCTTTGATGTTGATAAAATTAGGAATTGTTTAGGAGCATGTTTGATAGTGAGAATATGGTTAGGTGCAAAATTCTTGATTCCATTGAAAACTACCTTTTTAGGAATATCAGCTTCTATAAATTGGGTTTTAATACCATCAATCTCCTCAGAATAACTTGTTTGAAGTAATTCCATAATAAAAATGGCATTATCTTTTTGTTTTTTTTGTAATTCTTGAAGTTCTTCTAATTTCTTTTGAAAAACTTGAGGATATT
>JAEOUK010000227.1 GCA_016839385.1 Promethearchaeota archaeon | reverse complement strand
GTTGATAAAAACGATTATTATCTCAGTAGAAGCAAAGACAAGGTTTGCAAGGAATGTGCTGGAAAAGAAGTATTCTACATTTTAGAAAAAGACATTGGATTACAAGTATCTCCGCAAATGAAATTAATTATGAGTAGATTACTAGTAAAATTCAAATCTATTCCCAAAGTAATTCAAATGCTAAGCCCGAATTTCAATCCAATTCTTAACCCAGATTTAACGTTATGGGATTCAAAAAAAAGAAGTGAAAATCTGGTTAACAAATTCAAAAATGCTAAACCCCAGTACATTTCGAAACTACCTATCCCCGGCAAATTGAAGAATTATTATAAGCACAAAAAAGTCTCAAAATTACTTCCGATTCAATCTATAGCTGTGGATAGAGGATTATTTCAAAATAGGAACCTTCTTGTGGTATCGGCAACGTCCTCAGGAAAAACATTGTTAGGTGAATTAAGTGGATTTTCAAAAATAATTAACAAGGGAGGGACTATGATATATGCTGTTCCTCTTGTTGCGTTAGCAAATTTACGCTACGAAGAATACAAAGAATTGAGAGAATACGGTATTAATCCCTATTTACTAATAGGGGGATCTTTTGTAAGAAAGCGTAAAAAAAATAGTAAGTTAACATCAAAAATTAATGTGATTGTTGGGACATATGAAGCTATAGACGCGGTACTACGTTCGGGTCAATTAAGAAAACAATTTAAAAATATCAGCACTCTAGTTATTGATGAAATTCAAATGTTAAATAGTAGTGACCGTGGCTATCAATTAGATGGAATGATCGCACGATTGCGTTATCAATATCCAAAATCTCAATATCTATTCTTATCAGCGACTTTATCAGATGCGAAAAGTCTGGCGAAACATTATAATAGCACATTAATCGAATTTCGAGGACGTCCGGTTCCTTTAGAACGACATTTAATTATGGTATTAAATGAGTTTGAAAAACGAAAGATGATAATAGACCTAATTTCTGAAGAATACAAGAAGAAATCTAGTTTTGGGTTTCGAGGTCAGACATTAGTGTTTACAAATTCTCGAAGAAAATGCGAGTCAATTGCTAAATTTCTCAATCACAATAACATCTCTTCTGCAGCATATCATGCTGGTTTGACTTATGAAGAGCGCATGAAAATTGAAGAAGCATTCCAAGCGCAAAAAATATCTAGTGTTGTTACAACAGCAGCTCTTGCAGCAGGTGTAGATTTCCCAGCCAGTCAAGCTATATTCGAATCATTAGCAATGGGTATTAAATGGTTAACTGTTGCAGAATTTGAACAAATGTGTGGCAGAGCTGGGAGATTTGGCAAACATAATCAAGCAAAAGCAGTAATTTTGTGTGAACCTGGTAGAAGTTATAATGCGGGTCAATTAGAAACCGAGGAAAAGATTGCTTTATCGCTCCTTAAAGGAAAAATCGAAACAATCTATCTTGAACCGGATGAAGATAGAATGTTTACAGAAGTTTTAGGTTTCATTTCAATGAAATTTAAAGACAAGGATATAGCATCAGTGAATAACCTAAGGAACTACCAAAATGAGATGTTAAATAATGACTTCAGTATAAAGAGTTGTTTAACCGAACTTATCCAAAACGATTTCATAGAACCTATTCCGAGAAATTCAAATCATCAATTAATACCCACTGATTATGGAATAGCATGTGCAAGTAGTTTCTTTACATTAGATATTTGTAAAAAAGTAAGGGAATCTCTTGAATCTGGGATGAATTGGTTTGATCTTGTTGAAGAAAATAATAAAGCTGAATCGAAGAAGAATTTACTAGTGGATATTGCTATAGATATTAATCCTTTCAAGAATTTTTATATCTCAAATGCTCTCGCAAATGAAATTAAGTCCATCACTGGTAAAGCAAAGACAAGTACACTACTGTTTAGTAATCAAGTTTTATCTCTATTACATGCTGAAACCTTTGATCATAAAAGAAAACTACCAAAATTTGTGAAAAATCTACTATTAAAGTGGACGCAAGAAATTTTCATGTGTTCTTGCACAGATAATCCATATTGCGAATGTGGAAGAAAGAAAATTCAAGAAATTATGATCGATTTGAGATTAGAAGGATTATCGATAGATGAGATAAAGAAACACTTCACGGACAATTATCAACTGCAAATATTCCGAGGGGATTTATATGATTTCTTTGACCAAATCGTCTATAATTTGAGTTCTATTTATGAAATTGCTCGTACAATAGAAAATTTTCCTCAAGTTCATGAAACATTAGATGTCATACCAGATATCGTAAGGAATTTAATTGGATGAGATCAGAATCTAAGCGGCACCATAGATTTTTGAACTTGAATTTCTTTATTTTATATTGTATTTATTTAATCAATTAGTTGGCTATATAAAAATCGTGGTGTCCATTAAGATGAATCGATTTAGAAGACAACTCAAACAGAAAGAAGATCCTTCAGATAAAGAGAATGATGTTTTCCATCAACTGAAGGATTGTCAAGACAAACTCCGGGATATGTCGGATATCTTGAAAAACCTTTCTAATAAACTATAAAATCATTTTCTCTTTTTTTTGCTGTTTGGTAGTGTTTTAGTATTTTGGTTTATTTTCAAAGTCTATGGGATTATCCATTGATGATCGTATAGAATTAATCAAAGAGGTTGCTGAGGAGTTAATTAATGAAAACGAGCTGCGCGCCCTTTTAATTGTCAAAGAAAAATCAGGGGAAGAAATCTGGGCTTATGATGGATTCGAACCCAGTGGGCGAATTCATATAGCTCAAGGACTCTTACGTGCTATTAACGTCAATAAACTCATCAAAGCAGGAATAAAATTCAAGTTTTTAGTTGCAGATTGGCATGCTGCAGCGAACAACAAGTTTGGCGGAGATATAAAAACAATTAAAAAAGTAGGAAGATATTTTGTTGAAGTTTGGAAAGCTTGTGGGATGGATTTATCCAACGTAGAATTTCTCTGGGCATCTGATTTGGTAAAGAAATCAAAATACTGGGAAACCGTTCTAAAAATAAGCATCCAAACTACATTAAAGCGTACAATGCGATGTACTCAAATTATGGGTAGGGATTCTTCCGAGAAGCTGCTAACTTCCCAAATTTTGTATCCTATGATGCAGTGTGCGGACATATTTTATATGGATGTGGATATTTGTCAACTAGGTATGGACCAGCGAAAAGTAAATATGCTAGCACGGGAAATTGCAAAACACTTCGATCGCCCAAAGCCAATAGCTATTCATCATCATATGGTCGCAGGATTGACCCAACCCCCACCAGATTCTGGACTGAATGCGATTGATAAAGCTATAGAACGGAAAATGTCAAAGTCTAATCCCAATTCCGCTATTTTCATGCTTGACACTGAAAAAGAAATCCAAAAGAAAATAAACAAAGCATGGTGTCCTCCCGAAGAAATTGAGGGTAATCCTGTACTAGAGTACGCTAAATACATCATTTTTGAAAAGGTGGACGAATTTGAGATTCGTAGACCTGAGAAATATGGTGGAAATCTTACTTACACTAGCTACGAGGATCTAGAAAATGATTATGCATCTGGAAAACTTAGTCCAATGGATTTAAAACCAAATGTTGCTCGTATGCTGAATGAATTCTTGATTCCGATTAGAAAATATTTTGAAAAGAATGCGAGTGCTAAGAAGTTATTCGATTTCGTATTGAAAGCACAAAAAAATCAAACAAAGTAAGAAAAAGGAAGAAAATAATTCTCAAATTTTTATTTTTATGTTCTTGGTTTTACATATCCAAAATATGCAGAGATAATACCGGCTAATATG
>JAEOUK010000043.1 GCA_016839385.1 Promethearchaeota archaeon | reverse complement strand
GTGAGAATAGAAAGTAATTAAAGGAGTATCAAACATAATTACGCGGAACTCCTAGCAATCATAAATTGAGATGATTACAATATGGTAGTAACTAAGGCAGTAATTTTAGCAGCGGGTCCAGGAAAACGATTAGCTCCTATTACATCTACTCGTCCAAAACATTTGATTCCCATTGCAGGCAAGCCTATTCTTCAATATACTATTGAATCATTGAAGAATATTGGTATTACGGATATTTTACTCATTGTCGGATATAAAAAAGAGCAAATTAGGTCTTATTTTAAAAATGGAAAGGATTTGGGAGTTCATATCAGTTATATGGAACAAAAAGAATTCTTAGGAACCGCTCATGCTACAAAATTGGCTAAAAATTTCGTAGCGAATGACACATTCTTGCTATTAAATGGAGATGTCATAATGGATTTTCACGTTTACAAAAAAGTAATAGAGCATGCAAAAAATGAAACAAACATAATTGTTGGCAAACGCGTAGAAAATCCTCAAAAGTATGGAGTTATCGTTTGTGATAAAGACGGTTATATGAAGAAAATTGTGGAAAAACCATCTGATAATTCCTTTGGAAATCTGATTAATGCAGGAGTCTATCAATTCACTTCAAAAATATTTAATGCTATTGAAGAGACAAAGTTATCCGCACGCAAAGAATACGAGTTAACAGACTCATTGGACATTTTTTTAAAAAAAAGTAATAAAATCTGGGCATTAGACGTGTCTGATTATTATTGGAACGATATTGGGAGGCCTTGGGATATTTTGGATGCGAATAAATTCTTTCTAGAAAAAATGCAAAACAATATCCTTGGAATAGTCGAAGATGGGGTAACTATAAAGGGCAACGTATACATTGGAAAAGGAACCGTGATTAAGGCGGGTACTTATATAGAAGGACCAGTTCATATTGGAGAAAATTGCACAATTGGACCTAATTCATATATTCGGCCATTTACTTCTCTTATGAATGAAGTTCGAATTGGTAATTCAAGTGAAATCAAGAATACTGTCGTGCTATCCCGAACCCACGTGTCTCATCTTTCCTATGTTGGAGATTCAATTATTGGAGAAAATGTGAATTTTGGAGCGGGGACAATAGTCAGCAATGTTCGTTTGGATAAAGGGGAAATCTCAATGAATATTAATGGAATCCCTGTAAAAACTGGGCTTAATAAACTCGGTGCTGTAATTGGAGACAATGTGCAACTGGGAATTCAATCAATGATAATGGTTGGTAGGAAAATTGGAGAGAATTCATCAATCGGACCTGGAACTTTGGTGAATGAAGATATTCTGGAAAATACAAAATATTTTGTAAGACTGAAATGTACAGATGGAATTAAAAAAGAATGATCTATCAACTTCTCGAATTATAGATGACAAAAGCTATATCAAGATAAGAACAGATTGATATTATAACAAAAAGGAATAAGTGAATGATAGACTTAATTTTAATTCAAGACCGTGCCTCTGGTTTAGGCTTATTTAAATATAAAGGATCTGCGGTATATATCAACCCGAATCATGAAGAGTTGTTCCAAGGATTTCTTAGTGCATTTCAAGGAATTATGAAAGAACTAAACCTCGGAAATTTGACACAGATTTCGACAGAAGAACATCATTTCATAATTAATTACGAACTTCCAATGGAAAACAAACATGCAATCAATGTTATCATGATGTTTGATTGTGAAGACTGCGTAGATACATTGCGAAATAAAGCGAAAGAGATTGAATGTGAATTTCGGAAAATGTTTGGAAATGGTATATTAGTAACAGACACTGGCAAATATGATATATTCCGAGGTCGTTTGGAACTCATATTAGAAACGGATCAAAATTCTTGTGTTGAAATGTCGTAAAATGATAAAAAAATAAGTAGTAAAAAAAACTCTACTTTTTAGATTCTTTCTTGTCTTCAAATAAGTCTTCTGCTTCTGCAACGTCATCAATTATTTCAGATTCTTCTGCATCTTCAGATTCTTCAGAACCAGGTTCTTTCTTCTTGAGTTTCTTTTTGACCTGCTTGCCATGTTGTTTCAGTTCAACCGATTGTTCTTCAAACACTTCGGTTTCCTCATCATATTCCTCATCAACAATACCCTCAGGATAAGAAACTAATTTCGTCTTCCGGATCTGACACTCTCGAAGTGGGTAAATGGTGCGCACTATATGGGACAGGTTTTCAGCAAATTGTCCATATACGATTCCCCGAACAAATTTTCCGTGTTTGGAGCTTTTTGCGAATTCATCAAGAACTTTATTAATTATATTTCGAATCGTGTATTTTTGGCTTCCTTTTGCTCGACGACGAGTAACAACAAAAGCACTGACTCGGTACACAAATCCATCAGCAGTTCTATAGTTGAAAATTCCATCTATTCGTGTAGATCCTCTATGGATTAATGCTCGAACAAAATCTCGAGTTAATTCATGACCAATAAACACCGTATTACATCGATTTCCAACTACTTCCACAATGCTAAATTTCAGTTTTATGTGGGTGTGTTTGAAATTCTTAGTAATATCGTACAATAATACTTCCATGGTTCTTCCGATTAGGTTTTTCTCGTCTCCAGAGGGAATTTGTCCCAAGAAAATCTCTTTTAAACTCTTTGGTGAATAAACTTCATACCAACATTTCAACTTCCATGGGTCCACAACTTTTCGACCGTACCGAGCTGTCTTAGAGTTAGAGATCATTTTC
>JAEOUK010000226.1 GCA_016839385.1 Promethearchaeota archaeon | reverse complement strand
GACTGAATTGATTGGAACCGAATAAACTATATCCGAATAAATATGTAATATCTACCATGTTTCATTCATCTCCTAATACCTAAACGTCGTATCTGCTTCAAGTATCATTTCAGATACCTTTGCCAGAGTGACAACTTTAAGTAATTCATATTCAAGTAAATCTTCCTTTGCTAAACCTCTCATTTTTAAGTCTTCTTCAACAACACAGAGTTCAAGATCTGAAAGTTCGGCCATTTCAATGTGTTCGGAATAGGAATCGATTCCGACTTTCGTAGGGTCGAGTTTACTAAGAGTTAAAACTCCATCTCCACGAAATACAATTTTGCATTCAATTTCCTCTCCTAATCCTTTGAATCCAGAACCTAGCCGAATTGCTTCTACTGCTGAATTTTTGCCCACTGGGCTTGAATCTGCGATAATTACCACTGATCTAACCATATTCTCACACTCCTGTTCCAAATACAATCAATTTATCAGATTCTGCTGACCAGTTGGATAGTTCTCCTAATCCTTCATTTTTTGAATTTTCAATATAGGTATCTTCCTTTATACCTGCTAATCCAATCCAAGTCTGACATCCCGCAATTGGAATATTATTCTCTTTTGCAAAATCACTTAACTTCTGTGGAAGATCCCGAACATGATTTCCCGTGTCAATGTCTTTCTTCATGTTGTATACGCCAGATGCATATAGAAAAATTCCTTTGATTGAATTTCCTTTTGCGATGATTGCTTTAGCCAAGTTAATCATTGAATCGGTTGCTTCAAATTTATAAGGTTCTGTGCAAATTACGATCGTATAACTTGTCATTTCGCTTTACCAACTATTTTTATGCTTTTTTTATAATGAAGTGGATTTCAGTTCCGGTTTCATTAGTTTCCAAAAGTTCATTTCCTGTTGCTGATACCATTGCTGGTACATCTTTTAATGCGCCTTTATCATCAACAATTAATTCTAAGATTTGTCCGCTGGCCATTTTATTAAGTTCTTTTTTAGATAGTAGTACAGGCATTGGACATCTCTTTCCTAGCGCGTTTAATGTAACATCTGCCATTATTGTCAACTATTTATATTTGTGTTATAGTCTTGTTAACTATAGTCTCGTCGATCTGTAAGAACAAAACTACAGCTAATTAATCTTAGAATAGCGTGATCGGTATTTAAAGGATTTTTCACTGAATTATAAAAATCACGGAATATTTTTCACTATTTATTTAAAAAATCCGAAAAAAAATCGGTCGAATGATATATAAACGAAAAAAAACTACTGTATACGAATCATATGAAACGAACGCGATCAATTGAAGAAATGGATGATACAGATAAAAAAATCTTGGTTCTCCTCCAAGAAGATGGAAAAGCTACTTTATCTGAAATATCTGATAGATTAAAGTCCAAATTCGGTATTAAACTAGGTATGACGGCAATTAAAGCTCGAATTGAAAAAATGACTGCAGGAAATAAAAAAGCTGAAAATCCTGAGGATCGCCCAATCATTGAAAAATATATGGCAGTAGTTAACTGTAAAAAAATCGGATTTAAAGAAATGCTGATGGCGTCTCTTCGATTAACAAAACCTGTAAAAGAAGTAGGCGAGAAAATAAAAAATATAGAAGAAATTAAGTATATCTATATCACTTCTGGAGAATATCCTCTATTCTGTATGGCTAAATGTTTCGGTCATAGAGATTCTCTTAAAATTGTGGAGAAATTGCAGAAAATTGAAGGTGTAGAAGAGGTAAAGACAGAAATCGTTATGGATTGCCTGAAAGAAGATCATTCAATACATATATAATAATCCCTTCTAAGATCCATTTTGAACCTAATATTTGATAAATAGAGTCCTCTAATTTTCTAATATAGTAAAAAATGCGAAAAATTCAATCAAAATCCGGTATTATTTTAACTTTATCCGTTTCTCTTTTGTTTATATTTACCATCTGGTTCTCTGCTAACGCAATTGTGAGTCAAATTGAAATTTTATGGGGAGTAACAGAGATTGATTTAGCAATTTTAAGTATGATTTTGATATTTGGATTTGTAGCGGGAGGAATTATTTTTAGCATTTTTAATCTACCAGATTTACTGAAATCTCAGTATTTTTTTAGTCTAAATGGATTATTAGCTGCTTTTTCTAATTTCTTAGCTATATTTTCACCTGGGTTTTCAATTTTTCTCTTATTTCGGTTTTTTACTGGGTTTTTTATCGCTGGCATTTACCCTACAGCCATGAAACTTATATCATCCTGGTTTAAAGAGAATAGAGGATTTTCAATTGGAATTCTACTCGGAGCATTAGCATTTGGCTCTGGAATTCCATATATTTTCAATATAATAGGAAAAGAGCCTGATTGGCGAATTTTATTGAG
>JAEOUK010000225.1 GCA_016839385.1 Promethearchaeota archaeon | reverse complement strand
TCAGGGAATGCCCATGGCCATTTAGTGACAACAAACCCAAATATCTGGAATGCTATACCACATAGAATATATGCAGCAAATAGAACCAGAATAGGACGGTTTAAAGGTTCTTTATTTAAGAATTTGGAGAAAAATCCAACGATACCGAACAACATTGTTGATAAGAAGAAAAAGAATAAATCCAAAGGCACAATTTTCCAGAAATTAAGCCATTTAATAGCTGCGGCTGGACCTAAAAAGGATAATTCCCATGGATTATCACCTATCCAAATTGCAATAAGATCTATTAACCTTGTGGTTAGACTATCTTGGATGAGAAGCTCTTGATACGTAACAACATCAAAAACCTCCAAACTTTGGGGGTTGATTAAATATGAAATATTTTGTCTGAGGCTAATTATGGTTGATATTATCGAAATTATTGCAATCAGGAAATAAAGTGACCTCATTTTCTTAGCTCTCACAAGATTTCTTTTTAGGCCAATAAAAAATGATTGAGAACTTCCGATGGTTGAGTAATACATTAAGTAAGCTATTGGAAACAACATAAACCAATCTAAATAGATCATCATTACAGCCATAAATTTGAATTGAGGTGTTTGCAAAGGACTGAAAATTTCTGCACCAAATCTTCTAAAAATAAAGATTATTCCAGTGGGGGGAACTAAATATATAAGTAAAAAGGCTAAAATCGCAATCATATAACTGAATGGGGGTCTGAATCTATCCACAATGCGATTTTCATACCATTTCTGTATTTCCATTGCGCCGTCACTCGATTTTTTGCCCATATACAATATCTCTGCAAATGGGTAAATAACAATGAATACGCCTAATCCGATTATGGTGGTCGGTAATAAAAGCGGAAATTCAAAAGCTTCAATATACGATGGATCTAGAGGAGGTAGAGGAGCATCTGATCCAATACCTAATTGTGCTCTATTAGATACAACAGTTGTTGAAATCATTGCAGCGGAAAAAAGGATAATTGCAGTCATGATTATTGAAAAAAGAAAAATTGAAAATCCAATCCAAAATTTATCTCTAACTCTTGTTCGTGGAGCAATTCGCAGTTCATTTCTGAGATATTTTGAACTTCGAAGAATCAAGAGTATCGCAATTAATCCAAATAAAATGCTTAAACCTATGTTTACAATTTGTCCTGATATAGCCATACCAAAAACCCTTTATCTTGTCTTTTTTGGAAATAAGAGAAACGTACTCTTTTTGTAAAGAGTGAATACATAATCAACACCTAGTTACGCTTTAATGTTTAATCCTTATACGGCAAATATGCGGTTAATTATTTGAAAACCGATTTTTTATAAATTAGCAACCTCATTATTAAACAGAAAATGAAAATTGCTGAAAGAAGAAAGATCAATCCGAAATTAATTGAAAAAGCGGCTAAAATGATAAGTGATTCAAAATACTTGGTAGTTTTAACGGGAGCAGGAATTTCAACTGAATCCGGGATACCTGATTTTAGAAGCCCAGGCACAGGATTATGGTCAAAATATTCTCCAGATATTTCAACTTTAGCAAATTTTCTAAGAAATCCCATGTCATTTTGGAATATGGCAAGAGAAATGGCTCCAATGATCGTAAAAGCGAAACCAAATAAAGGTCATGAAGCCATCGCTGAATTGGACAAAATGGGTTTACTGAAAGGATTAATTACTCAGAATATTGATGGGCTCCATCAGAAAGCTGGAAATGTGATTGTCCAAGAACTCCATGGAAATGCAACCGAATTGCGATGCGTAGCATGTCATGGTCGAATCCCTTTGAAAACAGTCATTAAGAATCATCGACCTGAGGATGATAGTTATCCACCTACGTGTCCCCAATGCGGTGGAGAATTAATGCTTAATATTGTATTATTCGAGCAAATGCTCCCTCGAGGAATGTGGTTTGAAAGTGTAGCAATGTCACAGAAAGCTGACGTAATGATTGTAGTAGGATCATCATTGGAAGTAGAACCAGCAGCAAGCCTTCCACATTACACGAAAAAATATGGAGGTGCAGTAATAATCATAAATAAGGCATCGACTGACTTTGACAAGAAAGTAGATGTTGTCATTAATGGAGAATCTAGCATAATTCTTACCCAGATTATGAACATCGTTCGAAAATTGCAGAAAGGACAAGATTTAACCGAAGAGGAATCCAAAAAGAAGAAATTTAAAAAAATTAAGTTCAAGTAGGTAGGAAAGTGTTTGTAAAAGAGCGTAACAAATTTCCTTTACCCTCCAGTGAAATCAGAGTTAGGATTGCACTAGTTTATCCTAATGCTTATGAAATGGGAATGTCAAGTTATACAATACATTTGCTATATTCTCTTTTTAATAGTTATCCAGGAATTCGTTGCGAGCGGTTTTTCGCCCCTAAGAAAAAGAGAATTAATGATTTGTTGAGATCCATAGATACGGGAGCAAAACTAAATGAGTTTGATGTTATTGCATTCTCGATCCACTATGAATTAGATTATATGAACATTTTATGGGTGTTGGAAAGTTTAGGACTCCCTTTTTATTCCAAAGAAAGAAATTTAGAAAAATATCCGTTAATTATTGCCGGTGGATCTGCTGTGAAATCCAATCCACTCATCTTATTACCGTTTATTGATACACTAGTGTATGGAGATTTTGAACCTGTTTTTCAAGATTTCTGTA
>JAEOUK010000224.1 GCA_016839385.1 Promethearchaeota archaeon | reverse complement strand
TTAACGTTCGGAAGACAATGGTGCAATTGGTGGATAGTAGGAGATACATATTCGTAGCGGATGCTGACAATGGATATGTCATTGGAGATGTAACCAATCCGAATAATCCAGCAGTATTGGATGGTATATCGCTTGAAGATGTGCAATCTTTGCATATAACATCTGATTATACGTATATCCTTTTTCGAAGTGGTCATACACAAGTGTATTCACTCAAAAAACCTTTAAATTTCAATTTAGTTGGTAAATTTGATCCCTATACTTCTGGGGGAAATGCACATGATATTTACGTCCATCAAGCAACATCTGAAATGTATATATTACGTTATACAGGTGTTTCGATCTTTCGATTAGTTGAAGGTATAAAGAACGATTATTATCGTGAAGAAGCTAGCTTGAGTTATACTTGGATTGCAATTGTATTAAGTTTAATTGTATGTGTACCTCTGGCAATTTCTGTGGTTTTAAGACACAAAGACCAATACGCATATCACACATAATCCAATTCTTTTCTCTTTTTTTCATTCCAACGAACAATTGTATAGATAGCTTTATTTTGATTTAGTAGTTGTCATGAATCACTAATCGATATTGTGTGATTTAGTAGCATGAGTAAAGATAAACCTATCACAAAAGAAGAACTAGTGGAAAAGGCAAAATTACCTGCAAAAAATGCCCTAAAGATGCACCCTTTTTACCGAGGAAAAATCGCGACCGTTCCACGATGTGCGATTCGAGATTTCCAAGATTTTGGAATCTGGTACTCACCAGGAGTCGCTGCTCCTTGTCGAGAAATTCATAAAAATAAGGAATTGGTATATCACTATACGCATAAATGGAACACAGTAGCTGTTGTGAGTGATGGAACTCGTGTATTAGGATTGGGAGATATTGGACCAGAAGCAGCTATGCCTGTTATGGAAGGTAAAGGACTTTTATTCAAATATCTAGGGGGTGTTGATGCATGGCCATTATGTATCGGTCCTGATTTAGATGCTGAACAGATTATCCAAATTGTAAAATGGGTACAACCTACTTTTGGAGGAATTAATTTAGAAGACATTTCTAAACCAAAATGCTTCAAAATTCTGGATACATTACGATCAGATCCTGATATGAAGATTCCTGTATGGCATGATGACCAACAAGGAACAGCCTGCGTAACATTGGCAGGATTGATAAATGCATTAAAGATCGTGGGGAAGAAGAAAAGTGATGTGAAAATTGCGCTTATTGGTGCAGGTTCCGCAAATGTTGCAATTGCGAGAATCTTATATTCCGCTGGATACGATCCGAAAAAATGCGTCTTTGTTGATTCCACTGGTATATTAAGTCTTGATAGAAAAGATTTAGAAGGATATAAAGAAGAAATTGCTAAAACTACTAATGGAGAAGGGTTAACAGGCGGAATTCCTGAAGCTATGAAAGGAGCTGATATCATGTGCGGTCTTTCAAAACCCGGTCCAGATACGATCAAAAAAGAATGGGTGTCCTCCATGGCAGATGATGCTATTGTATTCGCATGTGCTAACCCCATTCCTGAAATTTGGCCTTGGGATGCAAAGGAAGCAGGTGCTCGGATTGTTGCTACCGGACGCTCTGATTTCGAGAACCAAGTAAATAATTCATTAGGTTTTCCCGGAATTTTCCGTGGTACATTAGATGTCCGAGCAGTAACCATAAGTGACGAAATGTGTATTGCTGCAGCTGAAGAAATCGCACTTGTTCAAGAAGAAAAAGGATTACGAGAAGATCAAATTATTCCCACAATGGATGATTGGGAGATTTACCCACGAGAAGCAGCTGCAGTGGGAGTGAAAGCAATTGAACAAGGGCTTGCTCGAATAAAATTGTCCTATGATGAAATTTTTGACCAAGCTCAATCTATCATCAAAAATACCAGAGATATAGCGCAGTATTTGATGAAAGAGGGTTTTATTCCCCCCTATAAAGAATAGTCAAAAAGACTGTTTTTTACTTATTTTTTATTTCTTCCTCTAAAGTATATTGCATTTTACCTACTTTAGACCAAAGTTTATCTGCTTTCTCCTTCCAAGCTGGAAATAATAAAATTTTGTCTGGATATTGTTCATAGTGTTCCCGTACTTGACCTGACATTTTCATGGATCCTAACATAGACTTTACTGCTTTGAAGGTTAATTTTCCTGTAAGTAAACCCCCTATGACAGTCTTAGCAATCTTTCTCATACGTTTTCCATCAATCTTCAATTCATAGTACTGATTCATATCCTCAAAATCTTTAGAACTAAAAATAATGTCTTTTTTGAAAAGAAAATTTACATCTTCAGCTGATAAGTTTGCTGCTTCAGGAATTTGGGATAGTAAACCTGCCAATTTTGCACCTTGATTGCGGAAATAATGAACATTTACTTCCCATAAGTCTTTCCGTGATACATATTCAATTACTCTATCTTGTGAGAGGATTTTATGAATTTTTTCGATTAACAATTCACATGCTCCCCACGCACATTTTACTCCTTCTCCTGAATGGGGTTCCGTCATACAGGCTGAATCTCCAACACAAGCAAAAGCATCAGATACTAATGAATACGGACTTCTCCGATATGTCGTTGTTGCTCTATGTTCTTCAATTTGAGTATATTTTGGTACCGGAAATTTCTGATTGAATATATCGAAAGCTTTTTCAGTGTTTTGAAATCCTTCAGGTTGTCCATTTCCAAAAATGCTCGCATTTTCAAGAAAATGCTGAGCAAACCAAGTTTTATAATATGTATATGAGATTCCTTTTTCAATTTTTGCAGGATTTTCTTCTGGATTTTCCCATTTAACCACTCGTTGAATCACATACATTTTTTCTGAATCATTAACTGGAAAAGTTTCCATATGATAGTCACTTGGCAAGGAACGTCGGACAGAAGCATCAGAACCTGTAGTATCGATAATAATTTTACCGTAGTACTCTAAAATAACATCATATTTAAGAATTTTAACACCACGAAGAACTTTATCTTCAAATATTCCCTGTTGGTACTCTGCTTCGAATTCGAAATCCACTCCGATCTCCTTTGCGAGTTTTATCAACCTCTGGACGAAATATTGGAATCGCAACACATAAATTGGGTATTTCATGAATTTTCGAAATTCAAAATTTGGTGAAACGATTGTTGTTCCCTCTTGGGTAGTGATAAATTCTTCAAAGTTATTCTCGGGTCTTGGAATTCCATATTTTTTAAAGGAAGACTGTGCAATGTGAAATTGGTCCATTTTGGAGCCACAAGATTCTCGATTCTGTTTTTCAATGACTAACACACTATGGTCTAGCATTGCTAGTTTTCGTGCAATAAACAAACCTGCTGTTCCAGCACCAATAACCACAACATCGTATCGATTTTTCATATATTACTATTGAATGAGGTGATAAAAATAGATTTTGAAATAAAAATATATATTCACAAGAAATTATGGGTCAAATTTTATCATCATTTTTGTTCCATACCGGATAATATATACCAAATGAGCTTCCTGAATTATATTTGAAATAGTATGTTGCAAATCAATTACATATTTTACGTTTAAAACATTTTCAACATATCTCTGAGGTATGCTAGTTTTATAAAATACCTCGTATTCTTCTGTAAACTTTCTATAATAATAGGCATTGTGCATCCCTTGCTTATATTCATGGTTTTGAGTAAATTCAAAAACCGATTTTGATGTTGGAAATTCTTCAAGATAGTCTTTGAATGCCGGTATACCTATTCCTTCTTCTCCTTTTAAAAGATATAGTATTTTTCCTCCAAATTTCACTGCATTTTTGCATTGCATCACAGTTTTCATACTTTGTTGGTAATTCCCATCAAATGGATATCCTCCAGCACTTAATATTAACACATCTGCTTGTTCTTTTATAGGAACTACACAAGATTGTTGATATCCAGAAACTGCTTCTAAAAAAGCATGTGTTAAAGCACCACTTTTAATATCTAGAATTTCTCCTAAGCTATCTAAGCATATATTCACAACAAAATCAGCACCGACCATTTGAGCAGCTTCTGACATGTCGTCATGAATTGGATTATTCTTTATTGTTCCTGGATAAATTCCATTCATGACTAAAGAATGATTTTTATTAATCGATGATGCAGAAGCAACACCAGGAAATATAGATTTGCGATCTCCTCCAAAACCTGCAAAATAATGCAATGTAACATCCGTTAACAGTATTTTAAAGTCTGCAGTCACGTAAATGCTATTAAAACTTACGGGTGTACCCCTGGATGTGGTACCAAACTTGATGAATTCTCCATTTTCTTGATCATTCCATTCTATTGTATAATTATCTACAATCTCTGAACCAAGTAAATATTCAACTTGATCGGAACTGGGTCGACGATGAACTCCCGTAGCAACCAATATAATAATATTATTTCTGTTAATACCCTGGTTTTCGATAAATTTCAATAAGGGGGGAAGAATGCTTTTATGCGGAAATTTTCGTGTGTGATCATCAATAACTATAACTACAGAATTTGGGTTTTTTCTTCTCAAAAGATCTTTTAAAGGACTTGTTTGGATAGGATGTTCTAATGTATACAGAAGTAAATTCTCGGGATTTGGAACCGTGTCTTGATCCGGTAAAACGAGTTCTATTTGATTTATTGAATCGGGTATAGTAATGGGAATAGATTCTTTACCATAAGGCATAACATATTCCATGAGTACTTCAATCAACCACTTTTAAATAGGTTTTAGATCGAACCAATAATCGATAAGTCTTTTTTATGTGTAATAAAGAAATTCACAGACTATGCGATTGATTAGTTTTTATATAAATGATATTGAAGAATCAGGATTATTAATCGAAGATAAAATTATTCCGATAAGAATTCTTAATTCAACATATAATTGGGACTTTCCAACACATTTGGACGAAATATTTGCTTCAAATCAGTTTTTTGCTTTGAAATATTGCCTTTCTGAGAATAAAATATATCAATCTGATTTTCGACATAAAGATATACTTTCCATAAAAACCATAAAAATCGCTCCATTATATCGTCATCCTTCAAAGATATGGGGAATCGGTCTCAATTATAAAGATCATGCGGCTGATTTAGATGAAAAATCTCCCGCTTCAATCCCAGCTAGTTTTATGAAAGCAGATACAACAATAATTGGAATGGGAGATATAATCCATTTACCCTCAATGGCAGAAAAAACAACCGGGGAGGCGGAATTTGGAGTTATCTTCGGAAAATCTTGCAGAAATGTTTCAATAGATCAATGGGTTGATGTAATTGCAGGATTCACATGTATTATTGATATGACTGCTGAAAGTATATTACGCAAAAATCCCCGTTATCTAACTTTAAGTAAGAATTTTGATACATTTTTTTCATTTGGTCCTGTCCTAATTACTCCTGAGGAAATTCCAGATATATCAAACCTGAAAGTTGCTACAATTCTAAATGGGGAGACCCACGCAGAAAATTTTATAAAAAATATGACATTTCCCCCTGATTTCTTGGTTTCTTTTCACTCAAAAGTAATGACATTCTTGCCCGGAGATATTATATCTACAGGTACACCTCGTGCTACCGTATTAAGTGAAGGAGATATTATCGAATGCAGAATTGATGGATTTCCCTCCCTTTCTAATCCTGTGCTGCAAGACAACTAATCCAATTCCTTATTTCTTTTTGGAAGATCTTCAGAATCCAATCCAATGAATATATGACCATCTCTTCCAGTAACTGTTGTAGCAGCTAACATCCCTTTATAGATCGCTTCTTGAACTACCTCTCCAGTAGCTCTGAATACTAATTCAATTAATGGGGAAAAATCGTTGAGAAATTTACCATCAAAGAAATTTTCTCCACTTCCGGAGGAGACTAAATTTTTTGTTGAAAATGCAAAAATAAAATCTCCAGAACCGTTGGAAATTGAAGAACCTGTTCGAATAATGCCTACTTGACCTCTTTTTGATAATCTAACTAATTGTCTTGATGTCATGGGTATATCAGTGGCAAGAATAACGATAATTGAACCTTGTTCTTTTTTTTGAAGAATTTTTGGAATATTTTTTCGTCCGTTTGGAAAATATTTCGTTTCAGATAACACATCTGCCATCTTATATCCATAAAAAAGAAAATCATCAAATACTCCAAAGTTAGGAAAGACAATAGTTCCAATGTGAAAATCTTCTTTTAAATTTAATATTTCCCTCGGAATGACCCGTGAGGCAGTACCAATACCACTTTTTAGTTGAAATACAGAGAATCCTGTGCATGCTCCAACACTTCCTTCAACAACTTCAGTCGCAAATTTCGCTTCTTTAATTGCTTGAAAAACATGATTTGCCTTAATATGGCGTCCTTGCATGTCATTTAAGAATCCATCATTACATTCTGTCACAATTGGAGAAACTGAACTTTTTGTGATACCAATTTCAGGATTTTTTTTTATCATATAATCTACCAAAGCGTCATATACCAATCCCACATTCAAAGTTCCGGTTACTGCAATAGGAGTTTCAATACACCCAAGTTCTTGAATTTGAGGGATTCCCGTAGATTTACCAAAGCCATTTGCTACATACACTCCTGCTCTTACTTTATTTTCAAAAAGATTTTGTTGGTGGGGCAGAATAACCGAAACACCCGTTCGTATAGGTCCTTGTCCTGGAATTAATTCTCCCTGTCCTTTACTAATCGTGCAATGACCGACTGATACTCCTGGTACGTCCATGATGGAGTTGGTTTTTCCTGGAGGGAAGAATCCACAATTCCATCCGAGTTCCCTTAAATCTACCATGGTAAAGAGTTTCTAAAAGGAACATTTAAAATTAATCATGTTAATTTTCGTTTAGGTGAGTATATGGGATTTCTTGATGAAAGATACTTACTATCCAATAAAACTGCTGAGAAAATTTTCAAACTGATTAAAGACTTGCCAATAGTGGATGCACATAATCATGTGGATACAAAGGAAATTCTGGAAAACAAGAATTATATTGATATTTGGCAAGTTGAAGCTGCAACAGATCATTATGTTTGGGAATTATTGCGGAAGCGAGGGATTCCCGAGGAATTTATTACTGGAGATGCTACCAATCATGAAAAATGGATGAAATTAGCTGAAGTATTTGATGAATTTGTAGGCAATCCTGTATATGAGTGGATACATCTCGATTTACGTAAACGCTTAGGAATCGCGGAACTCATCTCAAAATCTACTGCACAAAATATTTGGGATAGAGCTAAAGAAGTACTATCACAAGATACTAAGCGTCCTCAACAACTCTTAAAAGAAATGAATGTCGAATCTATGTGCACTAACAATGATCCCATTGAATTGCTCGAAGATTACAAAAAACTCGCACAAATATTAGGTAAAGGATTTATTCGACCTTCATGGCGACCAGATAATGCAATGAACATTTTCAAAGATTCTTGGCTAGATTATGTGGATGAATTAGGAAAGCGTGTTAACAAAAACTTACTTACATTAGATGATTTTCTTGTAGCATTACGATTAACTCATGATTATTTTGCTGAATTTGGATGTATTACAACAGATCATGGTGTTCTAATACCTTTGGGATTTAATGTCAATAAGAATGATGTAGAAGAAATATATAAACATCGAATACAAGGAGAAGAAACTTCTGAGGAGGAACATATGCTATTTATGTCGTATATGCTTCATGAATTTGCTAAAATGAATGCAGAAAAAGGATGGGTTATGCAACTGCATATTGGAGCAGTTCGGGATGCAAGAGAATCTATTTTTATATCTCTTGGACCAGATTCTGGAGGGGATATCTCTAGTCATGCAGTAGAAATTGTGGATCCGATATTAGATCTTCTAAACGCATTTGATGAAAATAATACACTTACTCCTATCAATCACCGTGGATTAAAATTTGTATTATATTGCTTGGATCCAAATCAACAAACAACTTTAGCATCAATATCTCGTGCTTTTGGAAAGAATGTGAATTTAGGAGCAGCTTGGTGGTATAATGATACACCAATTGGAATGAAAAGACAATTAGAATATATTGCATCTGTGGATTTATTAATGAATTATGCTGGTATGGTTACTGATTCTCGAAAAATAATGTCGTATGGATCTCGCACTGAAATGTTTCGAAGAGTATTATCTGATGTCTTGGGAAATATGGTGGAAAGAGGTCAAATACCTGAAGAACTGGCATTAAAAACAGCTCATTACATCAGTTACGATGGTCCAAAAAAGCTATTTGGTTTTTAGACTCTTTCTTCTTTCCTTCTCTTTATTTGTTGGATATTTGCTAGCAAAAGTCTTCTCATATTAGGACTCATGGATGAACCGGTTACTTCTGCATCATATACTAAAAATGGTGTTCGGTTTTCTAGGTACACCGGTTTTAAAATTGCTTGAGATATTCTATATGGTAAGCAAAACTGTGGTCCAATTAAGATCAAGGAATCAAATGAATTAGCATGAATAGTCTCTAATCCTTTACCAATCGCGGGAATAGCTTCACCAAATATCATGGGGTTAATCAAAGTTTTCGCGTTGTCGAAAATTTGTTCAATATCGATTGGATGTGAGTAAATTAATCCTGTTTTCTTAAATAATCGGCGTGTAGAATGTTCAATCCATTCCATAAAACGCAATGATCCTTTACTTGCCATGAGTTTATGTTTTAAATTTTGGGTTCCTGTGACCATTGCTCCAAAATATAAGCCATATAAAAGAACTTCAAAGAAATCAGTAGATTTCACAATTACACCATGTTGATTATATAGCTGGCTTAGTTCATTTAAGAAGTACGTGCCAAATCGAACGAAAAAATCTCCCGCAAGCAATACTTTTGGATGGTCTATTGGATTTCCATTCGTTGGAATTGTTTGAATTTGCCTAATTAATTTTTTCAATCCTCGTCTTGTATCTCTAAGAGATCCAAGATTTCCAAGGAATTCATTCCAATACGTTTCTAATAACTCAAGAGAATTTTCGCCCCCGACAACTCTTAATGAGCTTTCTACTTCATGCATCATATCTCCAATAATAATATATCGAGGCATAGTTCGTACTAAATCAGGAACTGGAACTCCCATGAAATTATTGAACTTATCAAATGTGAATATAAAAACATCTTCAATCTCATTTGTGATAAGAAAACTCTC
>JAEOUK010000223.1 GCA_016839385.1 Promethearchaeota archaeon | reverse complement strand
CTATAGTATTCATCATCCTATCTCTTTTAGCGCTGAAATGGCGTTGGATAGGATTAGGGATTTTTTCAGCAATGGCATTATTTGTGATATTCTTTTTTGGAAGAGCCCAATTCTCCGTTGCGTATTTAATGCTTGCTATCCCATTACTTGGATTGGGTTTATTGTTTCTATTTGGAAAAATACAACTAAAATTTCAAAAATATGCAAAACTCGCAATAGTATTAGTACCTACATTAGTAATGACATTCGGAGCGATACCTGGAGCAATAAAAGTGGCGCAGAGAGTAGATGATGGAAATTATGGATTGAGAACAGTGGTGGGAAATGGTTTAACATTAATTTGGGCACCAGAAGGTCCTGGCTGGCCCGATACTGGATATAACTGGACAGCTGCGGAGAATCAAACTCGTTACTTAAATGAGGATGGTCTTACTCTTAATAGCACGATTCAAGATATTTGGAGACTTCCGTCGGTGGACGAAATGGTTCGTTCTCAATATATTCATGGAGTTGCCGCTAATGGAACATGGAACCCTATTACTGAATCCGCTTCTTATGAAAAAACTCCTGATAAAGAAACTCCTCTCTGGAAAATCTATTCCCATGTAATTTATTATTGGACGGGAACGGAAGTATCAGAGGAATTAGCTTATATGATAGTATACGATGGAAAAGTATATGTAAAAGATAAACGTAATGGTTATCCGTACTTAAATTTTCGAGCAGTAAAAGATCCTTAATTATTTTTGATAATACTCAAAATTTTTTTCTAAGAATTAATTTGAATAGAATAAGATCCAATATTAATACGCAGTTATTCATCTCCCAAAATCTCAAAAAAACTAAATAGTAAATAGGTGATCCTCATAGCAAACGATGAAAAAAATCCAGAATTATTAGGGGATTTCGCGAGAAAACTTAAAGATCCAAAATTCAGAGAAATTCACATTTATTATTCACCGATCGATTATTACATTATTCGACCTGAAAACGTCCTTAATGTAGAAGTCCGAGAATACGCTCAAGGTAGCCAGCAAGTATTACATATAGAAAATAAAAATTGGGATTTAGATTTACCTACTCAATTAATTGGGACAGTTGTATGGCATAAAAAAAGTGAAAGTCCTGAGCAACATCCCTTAACAAAGGCATTAAACAATATTAACTATCAGAGAATTACCGTAACTTTGACTAATCAAAAAGATTTAGTCATTCCGGCTGACCAGATTACAAGCGTAGAAGAAACAGGGAGATCGGTAAATGTTTATTTTCGGAATGATAATATGATTGACATTGATTTGCGATATGTTGTATCTATTAGTTGTGAGCGTCGTTTGGGACATGTTTCAAAGGTTTTTGATATAGCTCTCGATGAGATAGAAAATAAAAACTGGAAAGAGGGAATTAATTACCTTACGGAGGTTGTGAAAATTGATCCTGAAGATCACGATGCTTTCCACCGTCTTGGATATGCATATTTAAGAAATGATCAACCGGACGAGGCAATTAAGTATTTGGATAAAGCAATTCAGATTAATCCGTTTAGATCTCTGACATTCTTGTTTCGTGTCAAAGCCCTTCAGGATAAGGACGAAATGGAGGAAGCTGAATCTAGTTTATTGGAAGCAATTACAAAATTTCCAGAAGATATCCATTTGAAAATGGAATTATCTAGTGTCTATACTCGTCGAAAAAAATATGATGAAGCAATAGCGAATCAAAATAGCATTTTAGAGATGGACTCTGATAATTATGAAGAATGGGAGTATTTAGGTTATATTGCAGATCAAAAAGGTGATTTAGAATTAGCAATACAAGCGTTTCAGAAAGTTTTGGATTTGTCTCCTGAAGGTTCTCCCGCATATTTACGATCTATGGAGAGATTAGGATGCAGATATTGTCATAAAGGAAACCTAGACTTTGCTATAACAACTTTTAAAACCCTTATTGAGAAATATCCTAAACATACCTATGGTTACGACTTATTATCATGTGTATATCGTAGAACTAATGATTATGATCTTGCCGAACAAGCTGTACTGAAAGCTATCGAAATAAATCCAAACGAATCTTCCAATTGGGCTTCATTAGCATATAGTATCTGGAGAAAGGATTTAAAACAAGCAGAAGAAGCAAGCCGAAAAGCTGTGCAGATGGATGATAAAAGTGATTACAATTGGACGGCTTTAGCAAAAGTTCTGTTTGTAAAAAAAGAAATAAAAGAAGCAGTGGAAGCCTGTCATAAAGCTGAAGAACTCGGTCCTGATAGCGGAACAAATATGTATAACCTCGCAGATGGATACGCAACAATTAAAGACACAAAAAAAGTCCTTCATTATCTTCGTAAAGCACTAGAATTAGATCGAACCCAAGTCGGATTATTGAAGGACGATAAAGAATTTGATTTTATAAGAGACAACGAGAATTTTATTAAGTTGCAGAAAGAATTCAGTAGCTAATGCGACGAAAACTCAAATTCAAAATTGAATTTGTTCCCTATATTTTCAGTTTTTGTATGTTTATTTTTGGAATTCCCACACGACAATATGCATTTTGTTTTGTATCTCTTTTCATGATTTTGGGTTTTTCTGTTGTTTGGCTAATTGCAGTAAAGATAAAATTCTTTGAAAAACATAAACGAGGGACGCGATGGGTTAAAGTAATTGGATTCCTTTTAATTTTGAGCACAGATATTACATTTGCTTTTTTAGCTAGAGGAACTCTGAATCCTCGTTATTCTGCTCAAGTTTGGGCTATGCATGAAATAGATAATCCTGGATTCGTCTTACCTAATGGTTTAGATCCTTATGATGTAAATAAAGATGGATATGATGACTATGTCACAAATTATGAATGGGATGGAAAACTGCGAATTGCTTTTCATCCTGGAGATGTAAATCTTGTTAAGAATCCATGGCCTGCAATCACAGTTGGAGAAATAAATAATGCGGAATCTAGCTGTTTTGGAGATTTTGATAGCGATGGGAATGCAGACGTCGCTGTTGCACATGGACAAGAATTAGGAGCATCCTCAGGAGTTTTTATTATTTGGGGACCAGATCCTAGTTCAGTAATGGATTCTTCCGCTTGGATTCAGAGCAGTGATATTGTAGAAACTCAAGATCAAGGTCAGTTTCATTTTATTAGAGGATATGACGTAAATGAAGATGGTGCGGATGACATAATTGTAGGTGGTAGAGGAACCGATCCTAAAGCAGGATTAAAGTGGATTGAATCCCCTACGAATCCTTCAGAACGCAGGGATATGACTAAGTGGAACATGCATGAAATCGACGCTGAACTCGAAAGTGGGCACGGATTTGAATTCTCCGATATAGATAATGACGGAGACGATGATTTAGTGCTGTGTAATTCCGATTGGGATACAAAAAATGCTGATGAAGGTGTGTTTTGGTACGAAAATCCTGGATCCTTGGACGTCTCTCAAATAGATCCTTGGTCCAAACGAACCATCTATCAAGGTCCGGAATTCTATGCAAAAGAACAAATTGCTACTTATGATTTTTCAGGAGATGGATACCCAGAAGTGATAATGCAGGTAATAGATGATTTGTATTGGTTTAAAAATCCCGGAAATCTTGTAAACTCATCAGGAACGTGGGAACTTGTAAAAATCCCAAAACCCGAACATCTTCAGTGGAGATGTAGACCCGTCAAGATTGGAGATATAAATAACGACACCCAACCTGATATTTTAGGAATGTTAATGCATAAAAACGGATATTTTCCTCGAAATAAGGGAGCAGTATTTTGGATGGAGATGAGTTCGCTAGATCCCCAAATAGCGACATTTGAATGGCACATGATTAAGTGGAGTGATGGATTTTTCGGAGTTGGTGGAAAATTCAATGGAGAAAAGTGGGACATGTGCGAATTTCGAGATGTTGATCGAGATGGAGATTTGGATATAGTTGCAAATTGCGAAGAGTTTCACACATTTGGTTTCGTGTATATCGCAGTAGTTTGGTTTGAAAACCCTTTGAACTAGTTTGGAGATTTGATCATGGTAAGTAGCATTTTGAATGGGGATAGAGCTTTCAGCCCGTGGGGTTCATTTGCAGGCATGATAATGGATTGACCTTCTTCTAAAATATACGGTTTGTTCGAAATAGTAATCTCAACTTTTCCTACTAGAACTTGAACAAGTGCATCAAAAGGTGCTGAATGTGTGCTAAGTGCTTGATCTTTATCAAAAGCAAATAGGGATACAGTTCCCGTAGATTTCTTCAAAATTGTTTTACTTACAATTGCTCCCTCGTTAAAATCTACGAGTTGTTTGAAATTCAAATTTTTTGAATGATAATGTTCAGACATACAAATGAAAATTCTAACCTAATAAAAAATAGATGGGTTATGAAATCATAAATGTTGATTGGATTTTGGTTATGAATTAACTCAAAATTTCAAATGAACGATGGGAAACAGAACCATGTTGAATTCCTTCATATAAGAATTTAATAGATTCATCATCTCGTTTCATTCCTAAAATATAAAGCATAGGTATATAATGATCAAGAGATTGAAATCCTCTCCTTCCCAATGAGACTTTTTTAAAATTAAATAGAGTATCAAGATCTCCAGTATTCAACGCTTCTTTTTGAATCTCATCTAAATTTAAAGCCCAATCATAAGGAATTGCATTTATATTGTATTCAATTTCTCTGAAAGTATGAATTAAATTTCCACTACCAATGAATAATATACCTTCCTCACGTAAGTGAGCTAATTTTTTACCTAATTCATAATGATATTGAAGAGATTGTTTGAAATCAATGCTTAATTCGACAACTGGAATTTCTCCTGAAGGTAATATGTTTTCTAACACAATTGTAGCAGCATGGTCAATTCCCCAATCTAATGAGGTTCCTATAATCTCAGGAAGAAATTTAGAGATTTTAGAAGATATTTCAGGAGACCCTTTTGCGGGATAAATATAATCATAGAATTTTTCGGGGAACCCATAATAATCATAAACCATTTTTGGAATCGCGTCAGCAGTTATAAAAGTGCCTTGAGTCAACCAATGGGCTGAGATTATAACAATTGCTTCTGGTCTATACTCTTGAAAAAAATGCTTTCCAAACTTTTTTAAAGACTGAGTAAAGGGATTCTCATTAAATAGATTAAATGGGTTTCCGTGACCAATAAACGCTGCTGGTAATAGATCCATAATTTGATGATTAAAGTTTATGTTTTAATTGTTCCCATTTTAGATGGTAAGTAATATATTTAACCGAGTTTTTTCTTATAGGTGATTTAATTGTACTAAGTTAAGTTTTTCAATCCTTAAGAAAAAATGTATATAATTATGACTGAATCGGATGATAGCACTCGTAAAATTTTTATTTTTACTGGAATCTTAATGATTCTTTCTCCTATTGCGATTTTTTTGGGATTACATAATTATATTGTCGAAATTTTCACAGAAGCGGAAATATTGTACATCTGTATTTTCATTGGGCTAAGTTTGGCATTCTTATTTGGAGCAGCGATATTGATCTATAATTATCTAAAAGGTAAATTCACTCGTAGAGCAATAATTGTATCTCAAAT
>JAEOUK010000222.1 GCA_016839385.1 Promethearchaeota archaeon | reverse complement strand
TGAGAGGATTCGAAGAAGATTCAATTCTCCAATTTGATTTTCATCCATTTTTCTTCACAGACGTGTGTTTTGTCATTGTTAATTTGGTAGACTGAGTTCTGAAATTGGATAGGGACTCAATTTCTAGTTTGAAAATGATCTATATAAAGACTTCTTAAAAATGTCAATTCTTAAAAAGAAATATCATATGATTTCCTAAATTGTAAATTTTTATAAAAGTTGAAAAAGCATATTTTGGTGTTATCTCTCCTATTATGTCCAATTTCTGGTTATGAATATATCATGGTCAATAATTGAAATCTAGCGTTGATTTTGTCGATATTTTTTTATAGTAGATGAAGGTGACAATAGAGTATGAAAAAAACTCAGATTGATGAAAATAATGCATGGTTTAAATCGGTGTACTGGCCAAAAGATATGCCGAAACAATTGGAATATGATGAGAATAAGACCATGTATGATGCTTTTGTTGAAACTGCTGAAAAATACCCTCACATTAATGGATTCTGGTTTTTAAATACTTGGCATGATTATACATGGATGAGGGAAATGGTGGATACCTTTGCTGGGGGATTAGCTAAGCTTGGGATGAAAAAAGGAGACGTTCTCGGTCTTTTGGTACCAAATTCTTATCAATTCGTAATATGCTATTTTGCCTGTCTAAAAATTGGTGTTATTTGTTCTCCCATGAATGGAACATACAAACCTGGTGAGATCTTACACCAATTAAGTATGACAAAAGCTAAAGTGCTAGTTATTCTGGATTCCCTAAACGATGGCTTATTGCAACCTATTCGAGAAAAGTATCATATAGATAAAGTGATCTCGACGGGAATATTGGATTTCGTTCCATTTTCTCCTATTAAAAAATGGTTAGCAAAGGTTCTGAAAAAAGTTCCCACTGGGAATGTCCCAGATTCAATCCCAATGACAAAAGTCATTGAAATGGGTAAAAATAATCCCGTGGAAAAAGCAAAAATCGACACAGAAAAGGATCCAGCTGTATATTTAATGACAGGTGGTACAACTGGAGTCCCAAAAGCTGCTGTACTCACCCATTTGAATATTTATTCAAATGCGCTACAATGTAAACTGTGGTCCAAATACCAACATGAAGAAACTGAACCAATTCGTGAATTCACTCCTAGAGATGCTATGGTTGGAGTTCTTCCATTTTTCCACTCCTTTGGAATGACTGTGGTTCTAAATGCAGGTGTTGCATCTGGAGCTAGTGTTGTAATGTTTCCACGTCCGCCGGCTACTGAGGAATTGCTAGCAGAATTAAAAAAAATTGATTTAGATACAATGATGTATCCAGGTGCGGAAGTGTTATTCAAAAGAATAGCGGATCTGCCCCAAGAAACTATTAATAATTTTGATTTGAGTGGAAAACTAACTTTCTGCCTCAGCGGTGCGGGACCACTTCATGAATATGTCAGAATACCTTTTGAAGGTAAAACTGGAGGTAAGATCGTCGAAGGTTATGGTCTAACTGAAACTTCACCCGTTCTTACTGCCGGAAACTTTTATGGGGAAGAGAGATGCGTTGAGAGTATAGGAATACCGGTTCCTGGTACAGATATTAAGATATTTCCTGCAGATGATTTCAGTAAGGGTCCAATTGAGGGCACTGGAGAAGACAATACAGGTGAGATTTGTGCTGCAGGACCGCAGATCATGAAAGAATATTTAGATCGTCCTGATGAAACCGCTGATACAATTAAGGAATGGGGTGGAAAGAAATGGTTATTAACAGGTGATATTGGATTCTTGGATGAACACGGACGTGGATTTATTCGGGACAGAAAGAAGCAATTGATTAAGATGCGTGGCTATTCAATTTTCCCGAAAGAAGTAGAAAGTCTTGTAGGTCAACACCCTGAAGTAAATGAAGTTGCAGTTGCGGGATTACCCGATAAGGATACTGGAGAAGCTGTAAAAGCTTGGGTTAAACTCGAAGAGGGTAGTACTTTAACTCCCGAAACTCTAAAAGCTTGGTGTAAAGACAATATGACACATTATAAAGTGCCAAAATACATCGAATTCATTCCGGACATCCCCAAGAACATTATCGGGAAGGTTCAAAGACGAATTCTGCAAGAAAACGATCCGTTATTTAAACAAAATCAATAATTACCAATTTCATTTTATTTTTTTATCTGCTTTTTGATTCCACACAAGTATTAATTTATTTAATAGATTTCATCTCCCATTGATTTTTTAGTTATTTCTGCTATTATGAATATTATGGTAATAAAATCAGGCTTAGAATATCGAGAGAGCCTTAAACAGAGAAAACCTATGAATATCTATTTCATGGGTCAAAAAATAGATGATCCTTTGACACATCCAATAATAATGGCTGCTGTAAATTCCATTGCTATGACATATGATCTAGCTAATCAATCCGAATTCAACGATTTGATGACAGCAAAATCAATATTGACCGGGGAGAAAATCAACCGTTTTTGCCATATTCATCAAAATACTGAAGATCTAGTTAATAAGGTAAAAATGCAGCGACTCTTAGGACAAAAAACGGGAACATGTTTTCAAAGATGCGTAGGCATGGACG
This sequence comes from Promethearchaeota archaeon, assembly GCA_016839385.1. The sequence continues at coordinate 1,542 of JAEOUK010000222.1, read as the reverse complement.
CTATGAATGCAGTTTTTATAACTACATTTGAAATTGATCAAAAATATCAAACAGATTATCATCAACGATTCCGAAATTATGTAAAGAAAGCAGAAGAAAATGATTGGACAATTGATGGTTGTATGACAGATCCAAAGGGGGATAGAAGTAAAAGACCATCGGAATTAAAAGATCCCGATTTATACTTGCGCGTTGTGCAGAGAAGAGATAACGGAGTCGTAATAAGAGGAGCAAAAGCACACCAAACAGGGGCAATAAATAGTCATGAACACTTGATCATGCCTACATTGACTATGAGAAAAGAAGATATGGATTATACCATATGTTGTGCAGTTCCTGCTGACGATCCTAACATTGTTTATATTTATGGAAGACAAGCGAGTGATCTTCGACGTTTAGATGACAGTGAATTTGGGGATATTGATTGTGGAAATGCAGAATTTGGAGGACAAGAAGCACTGGTTATCTTTGAAGATGTGTTTGTTCCTAATGAAAGAATATTTATGAACGGGGAAACTGACTTCTGTGGTAGGTTAGTAGAGACTTTCGCTGCATATCATCGTCAAAGTTATGGAGGGTGTAAAGTAGGTGTGGGAGATGTCCTAGTAGGTGCTGCTGCTACTATTTCGGAGTATAATGGGACTGCAAATGCATCTCACATCAAGGACAAAATCACTGAAATGGTGCATCTTAACGAAACTCTCTATTCTTGTGGAATTGCATGTTCTTCATGTGGTAGTAAAACTCCTTCAGGTAATTATTTAGTAGATTTAATGCTAGCAAATGTGTGTAAACAAAATGTAACTAGATTCCCATATGAAATTTCCAGGTTGTTGCATGATATTGCAGGTGGAATTTTCGTTACCATGCCTTCTGCAAAAGATCTAAGTAATCCAAAAACTGCAAAATTACTAGAGAAATATCTTGCAGCAGCTGAAGGTGTGGACACGAAAGATAGAATTAAAATGCTGCGTCTTATTGAAAATTTAGTGCTGGGAAGAGCTGCAGTAGGATACTTAACTGAATCAATGCATGGAGCAGGATCTCCCCAAGCTCAAAAGATAATGATTAGGAGATTAGCAGATCTGGAGTCCAAAAAGAAAATTGCAAAGAAACTAGCTCGTATCGACTAACAAAAATCTTAAAATCGTTAATAAAACACCTAAGCACTAAATTTTCTTAATTATTTTATTTTTTAACATCTATTTCGATACTTTTTGGATTACCATAATCAAAAGAATTATAATTTAACAGTAATGCAATTGAGTATCATGAGTGTTGTAATTTTTAATGGAAGTAGGCAAAAACAAACACAGATAGATTCAATTCAAACCTTGCTTGAATCAGAGTTTAAGTCGCTTGGAATTGATTCAATTACGTATATTATGAATGAGATCGACATTATCAGCTGTACAGGATGTTTTAAATGTTGGGACACATCACCAGGAATCTGTACTGGAGTTTCTGGAGATATTGGGGAAGAAATCAAAAAAAAAGTAGTAAATAGTAAACTTCTGGTTTTTTTAACCCCTATTACGTTTG
>JAEOUK010000221.1 GCA_016839385.1 Promethearchaeota archaeon | reverse complement strand
TATCAAATTGGAAAACTCAAAAAGGTGTTCCCAGTAAAATCATCAATCACACTACTTATATGCAATATCCCGGTAGAGATGAAGCAGAAAAGCTGCGTAATTGCATAAAAGATTATTACACAAATTATGGACTTGAATGGGTATTACTTATTGGAGATACAGATTTAATACCAACAAGATACGTTTATAATCCCGATACTAGAGTTCTAAGAGAGGAGGGATCTAATTATTATGAAGCCAATGGAGCAGATGATGTATACAAACCAACTGATTATTATTATGCAGATTTAACCGGAGACTGGGACGTTGATGGAGATGGAATATTTGGAGAAGGTACAAGAGAAAGCCGATATGAAGAAATTGAATGGATCCCCGATATTCACGTCGGAAGATTGCCTGGTAATTCAATTGAGGAAATCGAACAAATGGTGAATAAAACAGTATATTATGAAACCGCTCAAAATCCAGGGAATTGGATGAATAGTATGGTCTTTGGTGCAACAATCCAAGATTTACCAAGTGCTGCAGATTCTGATGGAGAACAAGAAGTATGGTTAGCAAACAAGATAATAGAAGAATCAGTAGCTGGTAAAATCAATTATACACTACTTGCTGAGTCCACTCAGTGGGGAACCAATCTTACTTTAACAAGTTTTAAAAATGAAATCAATCTTGGTCAATCTATCGTCTTCTTTGCAGGACATGGATCTCCAACATCTTATAATGGTGTTGGAACTGAAATATTCAATACTGCAACAGCTAGTAATTTAGTGAATTATGAAATGCCATCTTTATTTTTTGCTGACGCATGTTCCACAAATATGTATGATCATTTACCTGGAGATAATTCAATGGGGGAGATTTTAATTAAGCACGAGCGTGGAGGAGCAATTGGATATATTGGGAGTTTAAGATTGTCATACTATTATGTTAACGATACCTACTCTACATGCAGTTTATGCGAACTCAATAGAGGCATGAGTCGATTATATTTCCAAGAATTCTTTTTACGAAATTACACCCAACAAGGAAAAGCTCTAGATGAGATGAGAATATCGTATTTAAATTCAGTCTGGTTACAAAATAATCCTGAATGGGGTAATTCATACAATATCCATGAAGTAGAATGGGAAAGGAAAAATCTACTTACATATAATTTACTGGGAGACCCCGAACTAGACATTTTTACACAAAATCCAAAACGATTCAAGAATCAGACTTTTGGTCTAATGGCCATGTTCCCAGAGGGAAGTACTATTGAACGGCAATTATTGGATGAATTTGATAATCCTGTTCCTAATGCCCGTATCACTCTAATTGGGGATGAATTTGGGTACAATACCTTCATTTCTGACGAATATGGGCGGGTTAGAATTTTATTACCAAATGGAACCCAAGATTATACTTATACAATTACGGCGCACAATATGATACCCCGAATTAGCACTCTTCACGTCTATGATGATATCAATGCACCATATTTCACGGGAAATCATTCGTATTCTCCTGAAAAAATTACAGTCAATAATGAAATTCATTTTCTAATTCCCGTAAATGATTCTTTATATGGTTCAATTTCTTGTGGTGTGATAGTATTATCTAATGATGAGTTTCACACATACACTTTTTATCAATTACCTTATAATGAGAATACTTTGAATGTAGATGGATTTTTGCCTAAATTAAAGCCAGGTGACTATTTCTACATAATTTATTCTTATGATTATGCTCAAAACTACTCCTATATTGAATATATAGAATCAATGAGCTTTAATATTCCAATTTCTCTCGCTTTCATCATTATATTAATCGGAAATGTTGGATTGGTAGGATTTTTTGGTTATTTTGTTTTTAAAAAATATTTAGAAAATTTGAAAGCTTAGAATAATCTCTGAATAAAATCTAGTACTTCAAATAATAAGAAATTTGAACAAAAAATTCAAGAAGAATGAAAGATCACAGTTTGGAGTTTCCCAATCCTTAGTGAGATCAGTACTATCTCCAACCTGAAACCGCTTAAATTCCGTGTTCGAGATGGGAACGGTTGTTTCCAGATTCAGTATGACCGTGATCGATCTATTCTATTTTCGATTCTTTTTTAATTTTTCCATCGTGGAAAATGATACTTTAAAAGTATGGATACTGAAATCCAACCATGAGTAGAATTGTAGTTCTTGGTGGATGTGGAGCAGTTGGACGTCATGTCGTTCGCACGTTAGTTAACTCAAAGGATGTTGATGAAGTTATAATTGCAGATATTAATCTTGAATTAGCTATCAGTATGGCAGAAGAACTCGGAGAAAAAGTTACTTCAGTTAAACTAAATGCTCATGACGTGGAAAACATCCGGAAAGTTATTCAAAAAGCAGATGTAGTGGTTAATACTATTGGACCGTATTATGTGTTTGAGAAGAAAATCCTAAGTACTGTGATCGAAGAAGCTATAGATTATGTTGATGTATGTGATGATACAGGAGCAACATATGATGCTTTAAGTTTAGATGATAAGGCAAAAGAAAAAGGAGTCACTGCCTTAATTGGTTGTGGATCCTCACCAGGAATTACAAACATCTTAGCATCCTTTGCTGCGACATCAAAAAACATTTTAGCGGAATGCGAATCTATTGATCTTTTCCACATTCACGGTGGAGAACCTGTTGAAGGTGCAGGAGTAATTGGTCATAGATTCTATTGTATGAAGCAAAATGTTCCTATGTTTTTGGACGGAAAAATGTTGAATTTAACCCAAAAAGAAAGTGAAGAATATATTGAAGAAATTAAATTCATAAACCTTGAAGGGAAACATAAAGTCTATCCTTATCCTCATCCAGAACCGATCACAATGCCGAAATGGATTCCTGGGATAAAAAGAGTCACAAATAAGGGAACTGTACTTCCGGTGGAATACTATAATTTGACTAGAACAATTTTTACAAGTGGCCTAACAACTCAAGAACCAATACTAGTAAATGGTATTCCTGTCATTCCTCATGAATTTGCTACTCAATTTTTAATTAAAAAACGTGATGAAATTCTTAAGGAAACGAATTTTGGGGAGCAAAGAGGGTGTGTAAAAATTGTTGTGAAAGGAAAAAACCAACAAGGACTTGATAGAACCTATGTCTTCTACTTGGTCTCAGAGGGTGTCGGAAAAGGTCAAGCTATGGGGGAAGGAACGGGTATTCCATGTGCCTTAGGAGCACTTCTTATGCTAAAAGGGAAAATAAAGAATGGGCCAGGTGTGTTACCGCCTGAAGCTGGAGTAGATGCAATGGAGTTCTTATCTTTAATGCGGAAAATTATGAAAGTCGATAAATCCGATAAGAATAAAACATCCCCCTTGATAATTCATAAGATAGATGAGAATGGGAAAATCGAGGTGATCGAACTATAGTATTAAATCCGAATTTTTATACTAATTCATCTACTCGGGATTGTAATGATTGTATACGTCGTAGAAATTCAAAAAATAAATTTCTTTGATGTTGAAATCGTTCTTTATTATTCTCAATCCATTTCTTTAACTCTGAACGCGTATCGCACATTATTAATCTTGTATCTGTCGCAATACTCGTCACAGAACAAGGTTGAATAATTTGAGTCAGATACAGAATACTTTTTTGCATCAATTTTTTCAAATTGTCATCTTTTGGGAGTTTTAGATGACTTTCAATTTTCTCAAACATCTGATTCCTCTTCTATTATAGGTCGGAAATTTTTGGCAACCGACACTAGTTCAATGTCAGGAATAAGGCAATCCTCTGCTAATTGCTTCACTTTAGAATCCTTATGTTTTACTTTTGTGATCCCAGCAACATCAGAGGGTCGTAAAATATCCCCTTTGAAAAGCTGCTTGATTTCATTTACATAGTCTTTCATTAAATTTCCCGTATTAGGAGAATTATAATTAATTTTTTTAGGAGGAGAACGAGGAGGGGATGGTGGAGGGGTGGATAATGGTTGTCCTGGAACTTGAATATATTGTACTTGAGGTTTGGAATTTATTAAGGCTAGCTTGAGCATTTCTTTAAGATAATTTTGTGTTTCTTCCATCTCATTTTTTATCAGTTGTAACTCTGACCGTAGATTTTGTAAATCTGTATGATCCTGTAAAAGAGATTGAATAATCATGTTAAATGTAAAACGACCATGAGATTGTTGACTCATAGCATTTTTCATGTGTTTGATGGTTTTGTAAACTTGCTCATCGATGGAAATTGACTTCCGACCTAGTGATTCAGACATCTGATCATCAATTGGAATCTCTTTGAATATTTTCCTCAAAGTTTTTTGATTTTTCTTATGGAATTTTTTTTTTGCCAAGTGGTTAGAAGATGATGAATTTGAATTTTTACTAGATTTCTTTCCATCTGCAATTTTTTCTATATTATCTCTATTCTCTTTGGATTCCTCTGCGATCAACATCTGATCAACCAT
>JAEOUK010000220.1 GCA_016839385.1 Promethearchaeota archaeon | reverse complement strand
GGAACTCCTATTATGATGAATTCCGTGTTTTCGTTTGGTTCAGATGGAAAATCTAAGAAACGGGTTTTTTCAACCATAATTTGCACTCCTATTACTCAATGAAAACCGCTGCGGCAATACATGTAGTATATTCGTAGACGGATTTAGATTCGAGTCTTATGTAAGCAGTAATCTCGAATGTTTTACATTCGATTTCGCAATTATCCCCGGAAGATAATAGCAATTTGTTGGCTAACTTACATGTTTCCTTTTTAACGCGGTCTAAGTCTTCATTTATCCCGCTGTATTCTCCTAAATACCCATAAAGGGTTGTATCATCAGGTTTTGCAACTCCAATAGATGCAAACATACTTTTTAGCTGATTACTCGATTGGTTTTCCATGGTTATACGGGATAATACCGTGTAGACTATCTGTCCAGGGGATAATAGTCCAATTCCTTCTTGAACAGATACTTCTTTGCACTGAGGAGGTAAAATTGAAGATACACTTACTAGATTATATTGTGATATTTGGGCATCACGAAGAGCATTTTCAAAGCTAATAATCTTTTCATTTGCATGCCCAATTCCTCTAGTAAAGAAAACCTTCGTAGGAATCATATGAGAAATTACGCAAGATACAAAAAAAGTTTTATTACCTACAGTTTTAGCAAGAGTTCCAACAATCGTTTAGCCCCCATTTTATCAAGGGGTTTATTATTGTTACCACATTTTGGGGAAATCACACATCCCGGGCATTTTTCTTTGCATTTACATGAACTGATTAAAGTGTAGGTTTTTTTGAGTAATTCGAGCATTATTTCATACATAGATTCAGCAATACCCACTCCTCCCTCAATCCCATCATAGATGTAGATAACAGGCCATTCATCAATTTCATGAGAGCCTTGTCTAGTAGATACACCTCCAATATCCCAACGGTCACACATCGTAAAATAAGGAGTCATACTAATGGCTGCGTGTTCTATGGCATGGATCGCTCCATCAAAATCGAATCCTTCTGATTCCAAGATTTCAATATATTTCGGTGGGATAGAGAACCATACCCCCTTAGTATCTAATTCAAGAGGAGGGAGATTAAGGGATTTACGAGATAGACGTTCATTGGTTTCAACCGATAGAACATCATATCCAACAACTGTTTCTGAGACTTTTACATCTCCATAATATATGTTTATTCCCTCCATAACTTTGGTTTTCTCACCCTTACCCTTCTGTAAAATATCAGTGATCACACGTGCACGAGTATAAGTATTTCCATCATCCTTTGAATGTTTCACGACTTTGTTTTTCATATCTAATTCATGCACGCGGTATGGAACTGCCATATACAAGTAAATACTCCCTTCATGCAGTTCTTTGTACACATAGGACTTTTCTTCGTAGGTTATTAAGGTAGATTGTCCATTATCTCTTTCAATGATAATTTGAAAATCGCTTTCTCGGATGCTGTTTAAACTAACCGAATGAGGAGGAAATTGCTCAGTAGAATTATAATAATATCGTTTTCCTTTCTTTTTTACAATGTTTTTCTTTTCCAAAACTTCTAATGCTTCTTGAAATGATTTTCCAAACAAAATCTCATCTTTTTCAGTCAGGGGAGCTTCTTTTGCAGCACATTTCAGGTGATTCTCTAGAATGTATTTATTATCCAGATTGATGTGGCAAGTCTCATGTGGTTTGGACATGAGCTCTTCAGGATTGTTTACATAGTAGAGATCAAGAGGATTTGGTAAGGGAATTAAGAAGGATGCACACTCAATTCCGGTATTAGGATTATATTTCCGTCCTGCTCTACCTACTTGTTGCCACATGGAGGAAACTGTTCCAGGAAAACCTGAGAGGATTGTACAATCTAGTGAACCAATATCAATCCCCAATTCCAATGCAGTGGTCGAAAAAACACCAAGAACATTCCGATCCCTAAGAGATTGTTCAATTCTTCTACGATCCTCGGCTTTCAACCCAGCTCTATAGGAAATTATCCTATCAACAAGAGAATCTTTCTCTTGTTTTTTTAAGGCTGTCCTAGAATAGTAGGCATTCAATTCTGCCATTTTTCTTGATGTTACAAAAGCAAGGGTTTGGAGATCTTGTTTAACTACATAATTGAATACATGGCGAGTCTGAGTATGAGCAGATTTATAGATATCGGTACCATATTCCATGGGAAGGTCCCACATTACAAAATAGCGCCCTGGATTTGGAGAACCATCATTATCAACAATTGTGAATTGTTGTCCAGTAAGCTTGTTGGCAACTTCTCCGGGATTTTTTATTGTAGCGCTACATAAAATAAATGTTGGATTCGCACCGAACGAATTCAGTGCACGCATGAATCTTCTCATTACTTGTGCGAAATTCGAGCCAAATATCCCTCGATAATGATGTATCTCGTCAATTATTATGTATTTCAGATTACCAAACACACGAGACCATAAATGCTTGTATGGCAAATAATAGTGAAAGCCATATGGATTTGTTATTATTAATCTACTTTCTTGACGAATTCTGCGTTTTTCTTCTGCAGAAGTATCCCCATCATACACTCCAAGAGTTTTCTTGTCAATTCTCAGAAAATTTAGTATGTTTTTGAGTTTGATACTCTGGTCTTGAGCTAACGCTTTTTGGGGAAACAGATAAATTGCACAAGTATCTTCTTCGGTCAATAGAGATTGAAGAACGGGAATATTATAAGCCAAAGATTTTCCTGATGCAGTAGAGGTCACAATAACAACATTTTTCCCGTCAAAAACATTATTTATTGCTTCAGTTTGGTGAGAATATAGAGTGAACTGATTGGAATGTAACCATTCATCAATTTTCGGATGTAATATATGACGTAATTTCCCCAAGATAGGAGGAGTTTTGGGGATTTTCTCAATGTGAATGATTTGATTCTCATAAAAGTTTTCTTTGGTGATATTATGTAAGATGTCTTCGATTGTCGTAGCCTACACCCAAGTTCCTAGTTAGATGGAGTATTTAATTCATTCTCTTAAAAAATGGTAGAGTGGTCGGATCGATAAATTCGATATTGAAGAATGATGACAATTAAATGATAGTGCTTTACTCACTAATATATGAGAAATAATCCT
>JAEOUK010000219.1 GCA_016839385.1 Promethearchaeota archaeon | reverse complement strand
CATTGCTCGATTTGAGAACCAAAAAGGATACAAGAAGGATTCTATATTTTCTGCAATCCAGAGTTTAGAGTCAAAAAAATGGGTTATAACAAACCAGCGTACGACTAAAGCTGAGATCTTAAAAAATCCCATTAAAAAAGAAATCTTAGCGTTCATTCAAAAATACCCTGGAATTCATGCGAGAGATGATAAAATTGAGGAAATCCTTCACATCACTCGCAATCCATTTATTAAACATATGGCAACCTTAGAAGCATTTGGATTAATACGTTCATCAAAAATCGGTTCTACTCTTAACTATTTTCCAGCAGATCTTCCGGATGTATTTGATGATTTAGCTGTATTGTTTCAAAATGACATTGTCACAGAAATTGTGCGTTCATTCATCGGGAAACATATGACGCTAATGGAACTCGCTGAAAAAATCGGAGTTTATCACAGAGCAATTCAATATCACATTAAAACTCTGTTGGAACATAATGTATTATTAGAAATCGATCCCTCGGAAGCTGATCTTCCCCCAGGAGAGAAATTGGATTCGAGACGCAAGTATTACCAGGTTAACGCTGGTTTACTTGAACGCTATAATCGATTATTCAAAATTCCTCCATTTGTTGAGTGGTTATAAATTTAGAATCAGCTATCCCGATCATAAAATTTTCTTTTTCTGTTTTATTATTGTACTATAATGTCAAAAATCCTCAAGACGTTGAAAGCCAAAGCCTTAGATTTCGGTTTGAAATTCTTATCAATAGATGAAAAGATTGCATATATTGCATTTAATACTAGGCCTTCAAATGTCAATCCAATAGTCATTTTACCCACAACCGAGTCAACCGTTAAGAAAATCAAGCAAAAGATGATAAGCCCAAAACCTATTGGAAATATCTACAATGGTTCAATACAAGGAATACCCGTTTCAATGATTCGAGCGGGGGTGGGAGGTCCTCATGTTGCAATGGTTATGGAGGGATTAAAACGAAGTCCTTGCAAAATGGCCATCCGAGTAGATTATTGTGGAGGATTACGGACGATAGATAATACCCTAGATATTGCTGATGTGATTATTCCTAAGGAGGTGTTTTTGACAGATGGAACAAGTCATAGCTATATTCAAACTTATAATGATAGATTAACAGATTTGTCTCTCCAATCTTATACAATACAAACTGAGGAATCCAATCCAAATCATATGTTATATCCTTCTTATCAAGGGAAATATCTTAGTATTGCTCCTGAAACAACTCTAAATGATGCTCTTTGGGACCATGTTAAACATCAAAACTATGATTTTAAAATAAAACCTGGTAAATTATGGAGTGTGGATGCATTGTTCTGTGAAACAGAATCTGCTATTAATACATGGATTTCTTATGGAGTAAACTCAGTCGATATGGAATCCTCTATTGTATATTTTCTAGGAAAATTATTTGACATACCAACTATATCGATACTTGGAATCTCTGATCTACCAGATACAGTGGAATGGAATTTACAGAAAACAAATAAAATTCATCCAAAATATGAATTTATTCTAGATAATATAGTTGAAGTTTTAGTTGAAGCTTTACCTAATTTACGGACGAAGGTAATTTCTTAATGAAAATCCCGCGTAGTGTAATTGAAAATTATGTTCGAACCTCATATAGAGTTGTAGGTAAACATAAACACTCATCTATCAAACCTTGTTACTGGCTCGAACAGAAACTGCAAACCGGTAGAATGAATAGAAATTGCTATAAGGGTTATTGGGGCATTAACTCGGAGCAATGTATCCAAAATACTCCATCATTTCCATTCTGCACACACAATTGCATTTTCTGTTGGAGAGATACCTCTTGTTCCTTAGGATCCGAATTTACTGTAACCTCAGATGAACCAGATTATCTCGTAAATGAACTCATCCGTCATCAAGTTAATCTTATTCAGCATCATTATCCCCTTAAAAAAAGTATAGAAAATTACCACATTTGCCTTGAAATTTTGGATTTTTATCATAACAATAATGAAAAGGGTAGTTTTTCAAGTGAAAAACTGTCATCTCACATTTCCACAACATCGAAAGGAGCATTGAATAAAGCAATTCTCTTACTAAAAAATTGTGATGTTTTGAAAACAGACGACTTATTGTCTTATTATTTATCAGAGCAATCAGTAGAATTACTGAATGATGGCTATGGTTCTGATAAATTAATGGATCAATTAGTTACAAACGAAGAAGATATTAAACAAGCATATAATCGAGCATTACATCCTAATCATGCTGCAATTTCTTTAGATGGAGAACCTACTTTATATCCACATATTGGAGAATTTGTAGATACTTTTCGCAAGAAAAAGTTTACTACATTCATTGTGACAAATGGAACTACACCTGAAGTTATTTCAGAACTACAAGAGACAAATAGTTTACCATCAATATTATACGTTACTCTGCCTCCTCCATCCATTTCAGACTACAAACACATTCATCGTCCAAAAATAAAAGATGCATGGGAAAAAATTCATACAACCTTGAAAATGCTCAAAGATTTGAAAACACGAACTGTATTACGAATCACTGCAGTGAATCATTTAAACATTCAAGACAAACTAGTTGATGGATATGTTAGTAAAATTGAAGAAATACAACCAAACTTTATAGATATAAAAGGTTTTACTTTGGAGGGAGCATCAATGAGTATTTCCGATCGTTTGGATTCAGATCAACCTGGTAGTTACTATTTTCCCGAATTTTCTGAGTTGATGCACTTTGCCAACCTAGTTTCAGATAGAAGTGGATTAAAAATAGTTGAAACTCACGAAAAATCTCGAGATATCTTGCTTACTGTGAATTGGGATTCAAACAAATCCATAGTTTTACAAGATTATGAAAAATAGTTATTCAAGTTCCCAGATATTAAATAGATCTTGAAGTTCATCAATCATAATATAGGGATTTTCTTTTTCTAGATCTTCTCTCTTTGATAAGCCACTAGCAATACAGACCGATCTTACTCCAGCACGGTTACCTGCAATTACATCTGTGACCATATCTCCGATGAAAATTGCTCGATCTGCTTTTACTCTCATATCTTTTAAAATTTTTAACAATCCATCTGGTTCTGGTTTTAATTTACCAGTTTCATCAAATCCATATACACGATTTTCTTCAAAATATTGGTCCAATCCGAATTTCTGGAGTGTTTTTATAGCGGAACTTTTTCGATTATTGGTTAACATCGCAATTTTCTTTTTTCTGGCTAAAATCTTAAGTAATTCCTCTGCTCTGGGATAGAGGAAAGCATCTTGTTCCTTATATTTCCTAAACTGTGAATAAATGTAAGTAGCAATCTGTAATTTCTTCAATACTGTTGGATTTTTAGAATTAAGATATTCCACGTCTAAGAGTTCTTTCGCATTTAAAATGGTCTTCGGAATTGGAGTGGCCTGTAATTTCTCAATTAAACCGGCGAGATCTACTAAAATTTCCTCAGCATTTGCGCTTAATGAATATTTTTTAATTCCATCATCTAATGCCTTTTTCAAGCAGTCTTTAATGTCAATAATCACTCCATCTAGGTCAAAAATGACTATGCTAAATGATCGCCAGTTTAATTCATGTGTCATAAACGTAAATCCCTTGTATTGAATGCAGTTTGCGAAATAAAAACTTCTTGAATAAATACATTCAAACACCTCTTTGAATAAAACGTTGCAAAAGTTGAAATAAATGCTATTAATAATAAATTATTTACACTTTTGGGAGAGAATTAATAAATCATGATTGACTAAAATATCATACGATATACATAAAAAACAAGAGGTTAGCAGAATAATGTCATATTTCTTCAAACTGTATCGAAAAAAGGGAGTAAATGAGACTCTAGATGTATTACATAGCTATAAGGGGAACGCTGCAAAACAGTCTGAATTCTTCCAAACTTTAAAAGATCGAGAATCTTATTTAAATAGCTTCTTCCGTGTAAAAGATGAACTCCTTAAATACAAATTGATTGCCTATCGTCTCGACGAAGACAATGAAAAAGTGATTTACATAACGGAAAAGGGACTCGAACTTTATAACAAAATTCAGGAAATCGAGAAAATCATTACTAAGGAATTACCTGCAAAGTAAACACACTTTATCTTTTAATTTCATTTTCTAATATTTCTATCCGTATTCTCTATTTTTACTTATCAGTTAATTTCAGATTCCATCAATAAGTAAAAAGATATTCTCTGATCTAGATAATCTCACATCAACAATAACGTTATATACTCTTTAGAACAATTAAACCTACCAAAAGTCGAGGTAATTCTATGTCTGAACATGAACATAATGAAACAATGAAAAAATTGGGGGAAGTTAAGGATACCATGCAAACATTAGGAAAGTACTTCCCTGAAGTAATGCAAAATTTTAGTGGATTTTTCCAAGGTATTGATAAACCTGGAGCATTGGATACAAAAACAAAGAAACTGATTTCCTTAGGAATATCAATTAATGAGAAATGCAGTTGGTGCGTTCGGTATTATGTGAATAGAGCGCTCGAAAACGGTGCTACGGTTGAAGAAATTCTCGAAACATCCATGGTATCATTGAAAATGGGTGGTGGACCGGGATTAATGCATATTCGATGGGTATTAGACGCCTTGAAAGATCTTGGAAAACTATGATTCTCTTCTTTTTTTGTATAATACAACGTAAATGAATTCTTAAAGATTGTAACTGATAGCCACACAATAATAACATGGTGTTGAAACATGGTGAATCAGTCCAATATAGAACCAAACGAAACAAAAGAAAAGTTATCTGAGATAAAAAGAACAACTAGTTTTCTAAATAAGAAATTTCCGTCAATTATGAAGGCATTTTATGAGAGTTTTACAAAAATTGATGATGATGGAGCTCTAAGTAAAAAAACTAAGAGATTAATCTCATTGGGAGGAGCTCTTGTCAAACAATGTGAT
>JAEOUK010000042.1 GCA_016839385.1 Promethearchaeota archaeon | reverse complement strand
TCCATCGATTGGTGCAAGAATAGCATTTCAAAAGCAAATTAAAAATCCTCGTTTCAGATGGAATCACGAGAAAATCAAAAATCTAAAACCTATTGATTTAATTCGAAGAATTGAGAGAGTGGATACTGATAAAAATTGGAAAATGGCAATTGAGATCTATAAATCATTTGAAGATGTTTTACCTTTCCCTTTAGACCGTATTCGATTTCTCTTGTCTATTCAGAAAGATTTTAGGAAAATGGAATATGCATACGCGGAATTCTTCCCCTATGTAATTCCAACGCTTGAAAAACTGTCAAAGATTGCATATATTGGAATTTGTACTAATTCTGAGCGAAAAAGAATTTCATATTGGTTGTCTCGATACTCAATTAAACCGTTAATTGCAGCTTTTACATCCCGTGGAGATAGAAAAAGATATGGAGTTAAGCCAAATCCTAGAATTTTATTGTTTGTTTTATTAAAAATTAAAAAAAATAAAAGTATTCGCGGCAAAATTGATAAATCCAAAGTATATTTTGTGGGAGATAATGTTACAGATATCTTGACCGCAAAAAACGCTGGAGTCAAGAGCGTAGCGGTTTTATCTGGTCATTCAACAAAGGAAGAAATGCAAGCTGTCTCTCCAGACTTCCTTTTACCCTCTTTAGAAGAAATATTCTCAGTACCAGATCTTTCCTACAATAGTTCATGATAATCCCACAAAATTTAATTTTAAGGTCTTATTTTTATACGAAATAAAGAATTCTAGTGAACACATTGTTTGAAATTGATAATTTTGAAACTGAAGAAATTGCGAAGATTGTAAAACAAATAAACCTTATACAAATAAAGAAGACTAAACAAGGGAAATTAGAAAAAACCGTAGAAGAACTCAAGCCCTTTCTCTCTTCTGATAAGAACTCTGTTGTAAGTCAAGAAGCTTTACAAGTTTATATTACTTTGATGGATGATTATCCGCATGTTTTAACTGAAGATTTAATGGAACCATTAAGTGTACTTCTAACATCAGATTCTGAAGATGTCCGACTGGATGCAATTATATTGTTAGGAACCATAATGTTGGGCAAAATAGAAAGAAATGAAGCGATTCAAGGCGATCTAATCGATACTTTTGCCAAAATGCTAGATGATCCAGTAGTGGAGATTCGCAGTAATGCCCTCTTTTTCATTGAAGAATTACCCCATGAATATTTCTCATATATTGGCTCCAAGATAAAGAAGTTAATAGAATTCCTTGACGAAACAGACCATTCCGCTGTAATGGAAGCAGTTATTCATATTTTATCAAAACTGTGGACTCAAACCTTACCAGTAATGATTGATGTATTTGATTCTCTTACAAAAATATATAAGGAAACATCTCAACGAGAAAAAGAGGAGCATATTGTAAATTTTTTGAGAACAGGATTAAAAGAACTAGATCTTCGTCTGAAAGAAAATAGCTCTCTTTCAAAACGAGATGTTCTCTTATATTTAGAGGACAGATATCCTTTAGTAAAAATTTACGATATCGATAAGATTGCTAGGGAAGAAAAAATGGATCCCGAGCAAGTTGAGGAAAATTTCCAGGAAATCACTGGAGATGAAAGCATTTTCAGATTTTTCTACCAAGATAAGAAGAAATATTTTGTTGAAATCGAAACTGAACCACTTGTTAAAGTGTTGTCTAAACAAGTTCGAATTGAAGATTTGCTTGTAATGCTTAGCACGGAAAACTTGGACGCTATTTCTTTACTCAACCTTCTTGTTCGAAAGTTGGTAAAAGCCAAACTGATTAGGGGATATCTATCTAAATCTCATTTCTATTCATATGATTCCATCAAGAGCTCTATGATGAATGATATTCGGCAGACAGGTGAAGTGAATCTCGATGATTATGCCAAACATATAAATTACGATTTTGTTCTCCAAATTGCAGAAAATATCAATAAAGAAACAAAATTCAAAGGCATTTATTCAAAAAACAAGAGTTATTTTCTCACTCTCACCAAAGTGATGAAAGAAATAGAGAGGATTTGTGTAAAGGAAAGCATATGTAATTTATCAGAATTTAAAACTAGTTATCTTCCTGAAGATTACGAATTGATTGAAAAAGAATGTAAGAAAAATTTCTTTACAGAACATCATGAAGATTTGAGATGGTTAACAAATATCGGATACACAAGGTTATCTGGAAGATTCAAACAAGGTGAAACCGTAGGTTATATTAATCTTACAAAAATTATTGATGAAGAACAAATCCCTGAATCTATTGTAATGGAAATTTTTAAAGATTGGATAAAAATTGTTCCAGGTGTATGGGATAAGGCTCATCACGTATACTATCTCAATAAATACATTAAACAGAAAATAAAACAGCAAGGTACTCCAGGGAATGAATTGGATCAAGAATCCTTGATTGAAGAGCTTTCCAAAGAACTGAATATCGAAAGTGAAGCAATTGTAAGTAATCTGAACCAAGAACGGGCTGAAATCATTAATCAGATTAAATCCAAACCATCAATCGACCTTAACACCTACTGTCGCCATTTAGGTATGAAACGTGAAGAATTTCTGAATTTTGTGAATGAATTGGATGTCGAATACCTTGTTCAACAGAATCAGATGATTTTTGATCCAAAGCAGATTGAACGACGAAAGAAAGATGTGACAAATAAGTTATTAGATCGAGCATATAAAAACCATGAATTATACATACCAGACTTGTCTCATGAATTGAATTTCAGTGAACATATGATTTATGAAATTATAGCTGATTTA
>JAEOUK010000218.1 GCA_016839385.1 Promethearchaeota archaeon | reverse complement strand
TAAGTAAGAATTTAGTTTTTTATATATCCAACAGAAATATATTTATAAATCGAAAAGTAATTTAATAATTTATACTATGTTAATAGGGTAAAAGACTTCTTCAGAACTGATTAGAGAATGGGAAAAGATAAAAAAAAAACGATTGGAATAAAAACAACGCGTTATTTTACAAAAAACTGTACGAATTGTAAGTTCGAATACCCTAATTGGTTTACTAATTGTCCTAAATGTGGTGCTGCTTGGGACGCTGCTAAAGCAGCAGAAGCCATATCACAAAAAGGCATACAAAAAAAAACGATTAAAATTGTGGTTAAAATAACGGAGGATGATTTCAACAATACTTTAGAAAGAGTACAGCTTATTTTTAGCGCTGATCGTGGAAAGTCGTGGTACCGTTTGCAAATGGAACATGAATTGGATTATTTTATTGCAGAAATTGCTGATGTTCCCATGGGCTCTATAATAATTTATTACATTGAAGTATTACTAGCTCATGGTGAAGTTGTAATTGAAAATAACGATGGAAATTATTTTTATTATGAAGTTGGGATTCCTATCGAAGAATCAGGAGAAGATCGACAATTTTCGCAACAAACTATATCAAAAAGTGAGTATAACGAATTACCCGAAGTAGGTAAACCTAATAAAAAATCTAAAGAAATTATAAGCGAAACTTCAATTCCACCTTCTCAAATTTACATTAGTAATAGAAATATTCAACCACCAGAACAAACAAAAAGATATCGTGTTGAAGATAATGTAACAATTTTTGGAAAGCTTCAAACTCAGATAGATCCAGATTTAAAAATATGTCCCTATTGTAATTCAAAGATTAAAAAATTGTGGAGTACATGCCCCATCTGTGGAAAAAATCTTTAGAAGGATCTATTGAAAAATATCTATTTTGGGATTTAAAAATTATAATCTATTACCGCACTTATTACAAAATGCGTAATCAGAAGATAAAATAGAGCCGCATTGTTCACAGATTAAGAGATCCTTTTGTTTTTTTTTTGGTTTTTCTTCTTGAACTGTTTGATTAGATGTAACCGATGAAAAAGAATTTGATTCAGCTTCAATATCGGCCACATTAGGTATAATTCTTAATTTAGAAGTCCCTTCTTCCTTAGTTTTACTTTCCCCTGTAAAAGGTATGAATGGTACGCTTTGATCCGGTGTTATATCTTCAGTTTTTTGAGTAAGGGTTTGAAATAAGGTATTCATCTCAGGTTTGGGCTTTACTGGAATAATAGTCTGTGAAGGTTTCGTTTTTTTATGCTCGATCTGTTTTTCTTTTTTATCTTTTTTCGATTTTTTCATAGATTCAATTAAATTCTCTTGCTTCTCACGTTTTTCAAGGGTTTTCTTCTCTTTTTCAATCTTTGCTTTTTCTTTATCTTGTTTCTTCTTTTCCTTTAACTTCTTTTTCTTCTCTTTCTTTGAAATAATACTTTGAGGCATATAATCAATTAGTGAATCAGAGGAAGATGTTGAATGAGTTGGAGTTTCAGAAATTGGAGATCTAGCAGTCAATTCAGGTTGGGGTTTTGGGGTTGGTTCAAATGTTGCAGGTTGAGGTTTAGGTGGTTCTTCCCTTTTAATTACACGAAATGGTATTTGATTAGGAGAACTATCTATTGATTTTTCGGGGTAAGAGCTCTGAAATTCTTTGGGAGGGGGTGCTGGTTCTGGAACATTAGAAGTAAAAGGAATTGTTTTTGGTTTATAAAGATTGTCATCACTAGTTAAGGATTCCAGTTCTGATCTTATTGCATCTTTAATTAGAATTTCATCCGGAGTTTTGAATTCTATATCGGATGGTTCAGGTATTGAGATTTCGGGAACTGAATGCGATCCTATTGCTGGTATTGGTTCGGGAACAGGTGGTGCTTCATATTCAATCTCAGATTCAGGTTCAAAATGAGTCCTAGGTTCTATTAATTTTGTTACTTTTGGTTCGGGGACAGGCGGAGCCTCATATTCAATTTCGGGTTCTAATTCCGTAATCTTAGCTGATTCTGAAAAGGTTGGAGCACCATACTCTTCCTCAGGTTTGATAGAAGGCATTATATCCGAGGGAAATTGAGCAGTTTCTTCAACAATTTGCCCTGGAGCATAAACGGTAGCACTTTCAATCAATTGCTTAGGAACACCCTGTCCTATCATTAAGCACGCAAGAATGTAGAAACAATCTCCAACGCCATCACCCGTTTTAGCTGAAGTTTCCATATAGTATAAATTGAAATCGTTGGTAAACCTACTGATTTCTTTAGCTGAAACGGCCCTCTGGTCAATTAGATCACTCTTGTTTCCAACTAGCAATATTGGAATATCAGCTTTTATGTTTGCCCTAACTTCTTCAAGCCATTGGGGCAAATGATCGAAACTCGCGGAGTTCGTTAGATCGAAAACGAGTACTGTACCTAATGATCCCCTATAATACATTGGTCTTATAGAACTAAATCGTTCCTGACCGCCAGTATCCCAGAGTTGAAGTTTACATTTAATTGGTCCTTCGGAAGTATCAATAGATATTGTTTTCACATGAAAATCAACTCCAATTGTCATTTTATAATCTTCGGTAAAAAAGCCTTTTGAAAATCGGAGTGTAAGAGCTGTCTTACCAACTCCACCATCACCTACAACAATAGATTTAAAAAGATAATCATATTCGTCAGCCATTTTGAATCTTCCATTATTTTATTCGGTTTAAATTTTTAGATTTAATTCATCAAACAAACTTCTTATATTATAATTATTAATAAAAATTTATTTAATTATACTTTTGGATAATTGACATCTTAAACTCTAAATTCCTTACAATTAATGAATAGTTATTTTAAATATATTTCGAAGCTGTATTCACTTAAGCATCTATAAAAATTATAGTATAAACTAAAATAACATTATATTCAGTTTATTAGGTTATTACGTCGTCAAAATATTGAATTCACTTTATATTTTCTTCAATTTCATTACTTTCAAACCAACGTTCAATCTCATCTAAGTCATCCGAGGGAAAATCGTAGGAGTGCTCTAAATCGGGGTATAATCCTTTTTCTACCTCGTTTTTATAGTTGTTTATAGCTTTTCGAACAGCATTACCAATGTCCCCAAAATATTTAAGAAATTTCGGTTTGAAATCTGTAAAAAGCCCCAACATATCATTTATAACTAGTATTTGCCCATCACAATGCGATCCAGCTCCAATACCTATGGTAGGGATCTTTACCGCTTTTGTTATTAATTTTGCAATTTGCCAGGGAACACTCTCAAGCACAATTGAAAAAACCCCTGTTTGTTCTAGCTTCTTAGCATCAAAAATTAACTTTTTTGCGGTTTCTACGGTTCTTCCTTGCACTAAGAAACCTCCAAATTCATATATTGCTTGAGGGGTTAATCCTATATGCCCCATTACTTGTATATCGGCATCGATCATGGCTTTTATGGTTGGACAGAGTTTTGATCCACCTTCCACTTTCACAGCTTCTGCGCCACCTTCTTGAATAAACCTTCCCGCGTTTCTTACTGCTTCTTTAATCCCGATTTTGTAAGATAAAAACGGCATATCGGCAACTACCATAGAATTTGAAACGCCTCGAGCGACCGCTTTAGTGTGGTGAATCATATCGTCCATCGTAACTGATAAAGTATTTTTATATCCAAGAACTACCATAGAGAGGGAATCACCTACGAGAATTAAATCTATACCACAATCATCGACGATTTTAGCAAAGGAATAATCGTATGAGGTAATAGTTACGATTTTTTCTCCTAACTTTTTTTTCTCGATGATTTTTTTGGCTGTCATTTTTTGAAGCGCCATATATGAACTAGCTCTATATTTTAGAAAAATATTGTGTTTTAATAAAAAAAAATAGAATATCGATTTAGAATAATCTAATTACTTTCAATAAGGTTTTTTAGTATACAATTCATTAAATAAAACTGATAAAACAAACTTGGATTTGAAATTTATGGATGCAAAAGATATAGATTATTATTCTCTAGGTTTCGATTTTATAGAAACAAAAGTGATGTTTGTTTCGAATTATGAAGATGGCAAATGGGATGAAGGTAATTTAGTTCCTTTCGGTAATTTTGAAATCTCACCTGCTGCTTGTATATTAAACTATGGACAGGGAATTTTCGAGGGCATGAAAGCTTTACGTACTAGAAAAGGAGAGATTGTTCTTTTTAGACCTCACGAAAACGCAAAAAGGTTTAACGATAGCGCAGACAGATTATTAATGCCGAATTATAACACTAGTGATTTTGTTTCTGCTATAAAAGAAGTAGTGAAAGCTAACGAAGATTATATACCTCCTTATGATAGCGGTGGAGCACTCTACATCCGACCTTTAATGATTGGAACGGGTTCAATAGTCGGAGTAAAACCCGCTAAAAAATACAAATTAATAATATTCACGGTCCCAGTAGGACCCTATTTTCCAGAAGGTTTTAAAGGTATCGATTTAGAGATTACAAAAAAATACACAAGAGCTGCTCCAGGTGGAACTGGCGCGTCTAAAACTTGTTGTAATTATGCAGGTTCGATGCTCCCGGCGAAAGAAACAAAAGAGAGGGGATTTGCACAAGTTATTTTTCTTGACGCTGTTCATATGGAATTCATCGACGAGGTCGGAACAGCCAATTTTTTTGCGGTGATTAATGGAACTCTTGTAACACCAAAAACAGCTGGAACGATTTTACCCGGTATTACTCGAAAATCGATACTTGAATTAGCTGTAAAGAAAATTGGAATGAAAACAGAAGAAAGAGATGTATCCTACAAGGAATTGTTTGAAGATTCTTGTACCGAAGCTTTTTGCTCGGGTACTGCTGCAGTTGTAACTCCCATTAAATCTGTTTCACTTGATGATAAAAAAAGAGTTTTTAGTGGAGGCGAACCCGGTGAATTTACAAGAAAGTTATATGAACTTCTTCTAGGAATTCAGCGATTAGACATCAATGACGAATATGGTTGGATTGAGAAAGTTTAAAATCCCTTTAGTTAGCAGAGAAATTCAAAAAAAAAGCTTTTCTATTAAAATTTTAAAAGCTTTTTCGATGTTTTCACCCGTCTTTGACGAGATTTTTATATAGGTTATTATGTTTTCATACTCTTGTTTAATTTCTGAGATGAAATTATCAATAGCTATGGACTCATAAGGTTTAATTAAATCTATTTTCGTTCCTATCAATATAATAGGTATATATCCGAAAGCTTTTAACGTAACTATCCAGTCGTACACATTCTCTATGGTTTTGATTCTCGTTAAATCAAAAAGAATAAAAGCAGCGAGAGAGCCTTCAACAAAGTCATTCAGCAACGATTTGAAATGAGACTGTCCAGCAAAATCCCACATTATGAAATTAAACTCAGTTCCGTTAATAAAAATGCTTTTTGAGTAAAAATCAACGCCTTTAGTTAATTCACTATTTTCGTCAAAACTATGATTAACAAGGCGATTCAAAAACGAGGTTTTTCCTACTCCGCCATCTCCAGAAACTATGAGTTTTATCGTTTTCTTCATGGGTATTTTTATCTATGTTGATGAAAATTAAAAAGTTCAAGTTAACGTTAATTTGTGTAATATTAACACGTAAAAAAGTTTTTGCGTTATCCTATGTTTATCGGATTTGTACAAAAGCGTCTATTATCTGAGATTAGATTTCTTCTCTAAGCTTTAATATTTTTTTTTTAAATTTCTTTATCCTAGGGTCAGTTATATTATAGACTTTAAATCCGTCAAGAATTTCTAAGGCTTTTTGATAATAATTAATGCAATTTATAAAATCGC
>JAEOUK010000217.1 GCA_016839385.1 Promethearchaeota archaeon | reverse complement strand
ACTCAATGTCGTCAAAAGTGAAAATTCCACCCCAATACAAGAGATTAATATGTCATAAATGCAAAAAATTGTTGATTCCAGGTATTTCCAGCCGTCATCGAATCCAATCACGAAAAAAGCGAGGGAGTAGATATGTTTCTACCTGCCTGAATTGTAATCATATGGTTCATATTTATTTTAAACAAAAGAAATCCACTGAGGGATGAAAAACTCATGTTACATCTATTATTAGTCGAAACGGCGCTAGAAATCGTTCCGGGCAAATATCGGGGTCATTCTAGTGTACTAAGCAATGCGAAAAAATATGGAAATCCGGGAAGAATTCTAGATATAGCGTTACATCATTCATTTATGAAAAATCTTAAAGATAGTTCAAAACGAGGAAGACCAGATATTTTGCATCAATATTTGATCTCATGTTTAACCAGTATTTTATGCAAAAAAAATCAGTTAAGAGTGTATTTTCATACATATGGGAATGAGATTTATGAAATTAATCCCATTATGCGACCACCCAAAGATTATATTCGGTACAAAGGATTAGTCTACAAGTTACTTATTGAAAAAAAAATAACACCTGGTAAGCAAAATCCAAGAGCAGAAAATGAGCCTGAAGAATTAAACGACAAAGGAAATACTCTTATAACCAATATTCGATTACCGATCCAAGGTTTGGTTAAAAAAATTAATCCTGATCGAATTCTGAGATTTACATCACAAGGTCGACTTTCTAATCTAAAAGAACTTTTTGATGGCATTGGTGGGAATTCTAGTCAAAATGTACTATGCATTGTAGGAGGATTCCAATCTGGCGGTTATTCTCAACAAATTATGGATATTAAAGCAGAAGATATCTCAATTTATCCCGAAGGGTTAGAAACTAACACAGTAATCAATCATATAATTATTAATTTTGAACAAGCAATTGGGATTTAACATGACATCTAATAAAAAAGAAATCTTACCTACGGGAAAATTAGATTTGAGAATTCTGCAAGAAATTTTTGATCATTACAATTCCCCGGAAATACTCAGTACCCTTGAACTTTCCAAATTTCAGCAGAACTATGAAAATTCCAAAAAAAGAGTTAAACTAGGATTTGCTATAGGAGAAGATGCATCAGTTCTGCAAATGGAGGACACCAACAAATATTTAGTGGCGAAAACTGATCCTATAACTTTTGCGACTGAAGAAATTGGGTATTATGTAGTTAATGTAAATGCAAATGATATTGCATCCATGGGGGCTACTCCCAAATGGTTTCAAGCCACAATTCTATTACCAGCAGGAGTAGCTACTCAAAAAATGGCGAAAAAGATTTGTGTAGATATTCAAAAAGCTTGTTTGAATATTGGGGTTCTCCTAATTGGGGGTCATACGGAAGTCACATATGATTTGACCAGACCTATCGTTGTTGGTTCAATGCTCGGTGAAGTTGAAAAAGAACATTATGTGCAATCCAATGGTGGAAAACCTGGAGATGCGATTATTCTAACAAAAGGTATTCCATTAGAGGGAACTTCAATCATTGCTAGAGAAAAAGAAATGCAGCTTTTAAAATTTGGAATACCCGAAGATAAAATCCAAAAAGCCAAGCAATTGCTTTTTAATCCGGGTATCAGTGTGATTAAAGAGGCATTATTAGCAGCCCAAAATTTCAATATTCATGCAATGCATGATCCAACTGAAGGAGGTATAGCAATGGGATTAGTAGAGCTTGCTAGAGCGAGTAAATGTGGATTTTTAGTAAATTATGAAAAATTACCCATCCTTCCTATTGGAGAAAAATTATGTAGCCTTTTTGGACTCAATCCTTTACAAACTATCTCTTCAGGTTCTTTATTAATAGTCATTAATAATGAGGATAGCAGTAAACTAATCCAATTACTTAATAAAAATAATATTTCTTGCCGTAGAATTGGAAATCTCACAGATAATAAAGCTTATGAAATTTCTAAGAATGGAAAAATAAGTTCTATGAAGTTTAGTGAAAGAGATGAAATCGCTAAAATTTTTAATGAAAGATAATTAAGTCGAAAGGTTTTTTTCTTCAGCTGACCGTGTTATGGTTTATGGCCATTTCAAGAGTAGTGCTTGCATCATTGGAAATAATTTTTGCAATTGGGCTAGTTGGATTTTGGATTTATTTTTTTTTAGTAGAAAATAAAAATACACAAAGAAGTAAGGAATATTTTGCATATGAAAGATCGTTCCCAATCCCAGATTTGGTTTGGTTGGCACCTGGTTTAATAGTTTCTGCTATTGGAGTTATGACACATGGATTTTATGGGTATGTTTTAACAATCGCTGTTTCAGGGGGGCTAATATTTCTCGGTTTAGTAGATATTTCGTTTAATTTGCAAAATAAGCAATATACATCTAATATATGGGATGCAATTCTGAATATTTTTATCAATTTGGCATGCATTGTTTTAGGTCCGGTATTTATTATCGGAGCTGCTCAATATTTAGGAGTCAACTAAAATGGGAAATATAGAAAGATTGATTGAAAAAAAAGTGTTAAAAGGAAAATCTGCAATTATTTGTGGCGGATCTAAAGGTATTGGAAAAGAAACTGCGAAATTAATGGCTAGACTTGGAGCTAATCTTTTAATCATCGCTAGAAGTTTGAATGCATTAGAAGATACTAAAAAAGAATGTTCAGAATTATTAACATTGAAAGAACAAAAGATAGAAATTCTTTCTTGTGATTGTTCTGATAATGATAAGCTAAGACCGCTATTGGAGAATAATATTTCCAAAAATGGAATTCCGGACTTTCTTATCAATGTAGTAGGATATGCTTATTCACAATATGTAGAGAAAATCACTCTAGCGGACTTCAAACAGAATTTTGAGACGAATTACTATGGACAATTAGTACCAACCTTAATTGTACTACCACACATGATGAAAGAAAAAAAAGGTCAAATTGCATTTGTTTCATCTACTTTAGGTTACATGGGGATAATGGGATTTGCTTCATATTCACCATCGAAATTCGCTTTAGTGGGACTAGCGGAATGTCTTCGGAATGAATTGAAACCATACAACATCAAAATCTCAGTTCTCTATCCTCCAGATACTGATACACCTGGTCTGAAAATCGAAAATAGTACGAAGCCTCAAGAATGTGCAGTGATTTCAGGAAATGCCAAATTACTGCAACCTGAAGAAGTGGCTAAATTTTTTGTTGAGGGGATTATTAAGAAGAAATTCAATATCATGAAAGGAGATGTAAAGTTATATTGGTGGATTAAGCGATTAGCTCCCAGATTAGTATTTGCTTTCATTGATGGAGATTTAGCAAAAGCAAGAAAGCAAATGGGTAAAAATTAATAAAACAAAAGATTGTTGAATAGTTTAATTTCCTCAGAAGCTGAGTATATTTTCTTACTTTTTTTATCTAAATTTCCCAGAGTAAATTTTATTTGTTCATTTTTGGCTTGAAGAATTAACTCAGTAATTTTTCTGTATGCTCCTATAATATGAGAATCATTTTCAATCGATTTCAATTCCAAAATTAACATTGAAGCTTTATCTAGTTTGTTAAGACTGATATTCGCTATAGCGGTAAGAGCTAGCATATATGCAACCCATGTGGTCTTACTAGATGATTCATGTTCCTTATACTCTTTATGATAGTAATTTTTGATTTTTGTTAGAATTTTATCAATTTCTTTCTTAGGTTTCCTCAATCCTGATTTCTTGTAATAAAATAAGGTTTCTAATAATAAAGTCCCTGCAATGAAAAACCGTGATTCTTTAGCGTTAATATTACTAAGTCGAATCAAATTTGTCTCGATTTTTTCAGCTAGATCATTTATCTGGAAATTAATGTTTTCTCGAGATAATAAATCAAATGCATTCATAAATTTCTCAATTGCGAATTCTAAATTATTATTACTTAAACTTACGTCTCCTGCTTGACAATATAATTCAATCGCGCGTTTATAGAGACCGACTTCCTCAAATAATTCCGCAGCTTCGCTATAACAAGAATTCGCGAGATAAAACTCATTTATTTGCTGAAATATCCTACCAGCGAGATAATAACAAGTCGCACATTCTAGATAATCTGTTTCTTTAAAACACACTGCTGCGCCTTTATAAAAATTTGCTAGTTTGTAAAAATTATGCCTATCCCGATAAATTTGCTTGGCTAAATCAATATATGATTTTGCTTCTTTTCTAGAGAACTTCACAAATTCTTTTTGATCATTAATTTCGGAATTTATGGTTTTCAAAATCTGATAAATTTGAGACAGTTGACTATATTTTCCAGAATTAGAGCAATTCTTTTCCTCCTCCAAGAAATATTGGCGCGCTTCTTCAATAAATTCCCGAGAGGTTTCTTCATCATCCATGAAGAGATATATATCGCTTAAATTAAGATATGTATTGGCAACAATATCATAAAATTGCTGTTCTTTTGCTAACGTAAGAGTTAAATCGTTAAATTTTAATGCCCGTTCCCAATTATTAATTCGAGCATAAAGTTCGGCAAGATTATATGATAATGTAGCTAATTTTCTAGGTTTACTAAAGCCATTAAGAAGTTCATATAAAGCTTCTTTATATTCAATGCATTTTTGAATAAACAATTTCTCGGATTTTGAGTCCCCAAGTTTGTTGTGGTAGATTTCTGCAATTTTAAATGAAACCCAACTTGCTTCCTCAAATTTACCTAATTTTTGTTCTTTTATTCTATACTTGTCATAATACTCTATGGATTGAATATAAATCTGCTGAGCTTCTTTAAAATTGAACTCTTCTAGATGATATGCTGCAGAATAAAGATATTAACCAACCTCATATGCATCTCCGTCCTCTGCTAATTCATTGATTAAAGAAATTAACTGTTCCATCATGTTACGGAAAACGGATTCACGTTTTTTATGATTTGTTGTTTCTCCAGCTAGAGAAAAGTAGTTCTCGAGTAATTCCAAGATTTTCTCGTTAGGGTGTAATTCATCAGTGTCTTCAAAATTCAATCCTATTCTTGAAAAACAATAAAGGATTGAAAAAAAGGTTTCCGATCTGAAATGCTCTTGCTAATTTTAATAAAAACAGAGATTTCTTTTAGTAATTTTGTAATTTGCAATAATCAGTGTAAATAAGCTATAGGATTTATCCACCAGCGATTCTTGGTAGCACGACGATAGATTGTCCTTCATTTATTTCAGTATCCAAGGAAGCTTTTTTCCCATCAACTAATATCGCAAAATATTTGTCGTCTAAGTTTAAATCATGGAGTAAATCTTTGACTGTTCGTTTCTCTTTTACGATATACTCTTTCAAAGAGCCTATCGTACTTGTATTTTCATATATTTGTTCTACTTTTTGTTGGTCCATTGTTTGGTTCTCCAATATTTACATCACATTCTAAACTTTTATATTTTACGTAAAAATTTAATACGTTCACTTTGGAATCAACAACGTCAAATTATAGTCTTTTTATAGGGTTAAACGCATTAAGTCATGAGCAATTATAGTGTTAGGGAACACAGATCGAGCTTCATTAAGTAAATCCAGAAGATCGTGTTCTTGAGCATATCTTGTCGATATATGCGTTAAGACTAATTGAGTGACATTAGATTCCAAGGCGATTTTAGCTCCTTGCGAGGCAGTCATATGTTTCTTTTCTTTCGCTAATTCTCGTAAATTATTCCCAAACGTTGCCTCACAGATAAATATGTCTGCATTTTCTGCAAGAGAATGTAATTCTTCACATATTGCCGTGTCTCCAGAATATGCGATTATAATTCCGGGTCGTTTTTGTCCAACTATTCCCAGTTCCTCGGGATTGTACGTCTTGCCTTTATAAGTGATAATTTTTCCCATTTGCATTTTTTTCCATAAATGACCTTGAGGGATGTGATATTTTTTTGCGTTTTCCGGATAGAATCTACCCGGTAGTGGATTTTCATGGAACCTAAATCCTGTTGTTGGGATGCTATGATCAACAGGAATCGCACGGACTAAATAATGGTGTGTGTTATAAATTACTTGATCTCCAATGGGAATTTGCTCTGGATTTTGATCCACCAGTCCTTGATAATTAAATCGATACAACA
The DNA here is from genome assembly GCA_016839385.1 of Promethearchaeota archaeon. Next base: position 3,953 of record JAEOUK010000217.1, on the reverse strand, counting down.
TTCCTTCCTCAATATGAATTTCAAATACATCCTTCAAAAAAGGAGCACGTAATCCAGTTATTATCTTGTGGATGAATAAATATGAAAAAATGCCTGGAGGACCCCAAATTTTCACTTCTTCAGTTCGTGATATCATTGTGAAGTGAAATAAAAGACCAGGTAACCCAATCACATGATCCCCATGCATATGTGAGATAAAGATGGACAATGGGGCATTGAACTTCAATCCAGCATCTTCATATCTCCTTTGAACATCTTCTCCTGCATCAAAAAGAAGTTGTTCTCCATTGTATAGTAGTATAATTGAAGGTAGATTTCTTTGTCTACTAGGTACAGCTGCAGAAGTTCCAAGGAACACTATTTCCATTTTTTATCATGTTCTATTATATGACAAAATATTTTATTTTTGAGATGTAATGTATTATCAGAGATAGTAAAAACTAAAAAGGGTATCTTTATGGCTGAAAACAAGATTCAAGAATTGGAAAATGCATTAAAAACAAAAGACATTCAAATCAAATCAAAAGATGGAAAAATCAAGATTCTCGAGATGGATATCTTAAATCTGAAAAAACAGATGCAAGAATTGAGTGAAAATCTACAGAATAAAGAAAACAAAATCGTGATTTTAGAGAACCGGACTGCTTTAGGAGGTACATCCACTAAGAGATATGATGGTATGTCATCTATGAATGATTTAGTTCAAGATTTACAATTAAAAATTAGAAAACAAAAAGCTCAGATTGAGAAGCTAACCAAACAAGTAGAAACTTCAAGCCCTAATGGGATGTTTGTCGCGACACCCGTAGAAAGTTCTCAACCTGTTAAAACAATTCAAGTCTCAACCATGAAAGATAAGAAAGAAATAGCATCCCTAAGGGATAATATTGAATTGTTGGAACGAGAGATTGCCAAATTAAAAAACACAAAAAGTAACGAATTCTATGAGCTTCAGAAAAACATGAATGAATTCGCGATTGATAAAAACCAGCTTAATTCGCAACTAATGGCTAAAGATAACGAAATTGAATCCCTTAAGGAACAATTAGCTCACAAAGAATCTATTTCCCACAACAAAGAAGTTCCATTACAAGATCTAATCGAAGAACTTAGAAGAAACAACGATCGATTACGAGCCCAAAATAAGAAACTTCGAGAAGAAATGGACCAAAAAGCAATAATTCAAGAACCCAAACCCTTAGTTACTGAAACTGATCAAAAGATCGATGAACTGGAAAAAGCAAAAAACATTTTAAAAGAAAAATTATGGAAACTCAGTCCTGAGCCCGAAATTAAAAAATCTGAAGTTAATACAAGTGATCTCAAAAAAGAGATTGAATTGTTAAAGGAAGAAAACAAAAATCTGCAGGACAAAGTATCCATGTTGAGTCAAGGTCCGGGAAATGACCAAATTAAAATAAATGAGATGAAATCGTTAATTGAGATATTGAAAAATCGAACTAAACAGCAAAAATTGGAAATTGAAAATCTCAAAAAACGGTTAGGATAAAAGGATCATTTTGCTCTACTAAAATCCTTTAATACTTCTTTTTGTATCTTATCTAATTCTTTATAAAGAAAATAAATTGATACTCCGACTATTGAGATTACTAAAATGGAAATGGAGAACCATAATAAGAATACAAACCATAAAGGCGGGAGAAACGCATCTTCATACAACAAAGTGGAGTTAAATATTAAACTCACTCCAATTGCAAATGAACTAGCAATCAATAAGATCGATAAATCTTCTAGAAAAATGACCGACTTGATAAGTTTGCTCGTTCCACCCATAGCTCGAATTATTACATAATCAGGAGCTCGTTCCCGAAAATTACCTAATTGATAGAGGAACAATGAACTGATTATAATGATGGTTTCAATTAGAATGACAACTACAGAAATGATTACAAAAGGATAAAGTGAGAAAATATTATTTTTAAAGGTAGGTGTTAAGTCTCGTACAATAAAATCTGGACCAAAAGTAGCGTTAAGTTCCAATTGTAGGTTTTGCATTAAAATTGTTTTATCAATTTCTGGGGAAACTCCCACTACTACTAAATTGATATAATCATTCAAATACAAATCTTGTTGTAAGGCATCTAGATGAATATAGGTCGCATTTCCAGCACAAAATGAATCCAGTAATATACCTGTTATGTGATATTCATTATTTGAAACATTCTGTAGTCGAATTTTCTGGTATGTCGCAGACTCGAACATTGAATATGCCAGAGTGTCTCCTACTGGGGCTGTGTTTGATGATTCGTTGAGAGTTCCAAGAATCTTCCAGTTCAATGTATACTCCTTGAATTCCATTCCTAATACAGGAACGAAACCAGATCGATTTTCTCCAATTTCGTAATAACTTGCATTACCTTCATCAAAATTCCAGATATATCCCTTCATTTCAATTGCAAATTGATACACAAGTAATCTTTTATCCCAGAATGTAAAATTGTGGGCAGATCCGTTGAATATACTATTTACAGTAGTTTCATTCATTAAATATTGGGATTTTGTCAAATTTTCGTTATTACTGAAATCCAGATTCGGATCAGAGAATTCTTCATATCTCTGAATATAATGGTTTACAACATCGGAATGTCCAATTACTAATGTATCACCTCCTTGAGCCCCTTCAATTGACTGAAAGGATGTAGAGGAAATAATTACCACACAGACAGTCAGAGAAACTATGATGGAAAGCGTTAATCCGGAAGTGAGTAATACTCGATAAAATGACTTTCTTTTACGAGTTAAATTTCGAAGTGCTAATTTTACTTTTAATCCAAACCTTTTTCTAGGTTTGAAATCAATTAGTTGCACATCAGAGGATCTTGGAATATCGCCGAGTGCGATATTAGCATAACTCTTGTTTGAAACTTTCCACAATTCATAGCCATTGACTAAGAATGTAGCAAGAAAAATACCACTAACTAGAATTGAGGAAAAAATAATATCAATGTAAATAACAAGATCATACCCAATTGCAGAGAGTATAAAGAAGAAAAACAAATAGAGTACAAAACCTGTAATTAATCCTAATGCAGCACCAATAATATCAATGACCAACACTACTGCAAAAAAGTGAGATCTCATTTTTTTCTGAATTGCACCCATAGATTTCATAATTGCAATATCATGCGTTTTATGTTGAATTATAGAATGATTAATTACGACAATCCAAACAATAGTAATAAAAATTGAAGAAATTATAATAAATTTAAAATACTGAGAAAACAACTCGCTTGTGGTAATGTTAAACTTTGGTAGTCTGTTAAAAAACACTAATCCTAAACCATTTCCCAGATAAATGAAAAAGATTGATATTGATGTTAAAGCTCCTATTGTAATAATATAGGAAAGAGATTGTTTCCTATTTCGGAGCACATTTTTCAACCCGAATTCAAATGACATATAAGTTACTCCTTTTCTGGTTGAACGACACCACAAAATAAACAAGATTTCGCATTTGGTGGAATATATCGCTCACAATGAACACAAGAATTATAATTCTTAGGGATTTCGATGTCGTCCAATTTCGGAGGATCTCTATTCTTTTTGATGTTGATGATTTTTCCATCTTCAATTGTGAATACACGATGAGCTAAATCAATAAGGAGTTCATCATGACTCGCTACAACTCTAGTTTTTCCTTCATGGTTCATCTCTGCAAATAATTTAGAAATTAACTTACTGGTTTTTTTATCTAAATTAGCAGTTGGTTCATCTGCTAGAACAATAGACGGATTATTCGCAAGAGCTCGAGCAATACCAACACGTTGCTGCTCACCAGCGCTTAATTGAAATGGTAAATGTTCGGCTCGTTCCTGTAGTCCAATTTTCTCTAATAGCATTTTTACCCGTTCTTCTTGAATTTCTCTTTCTACTGAAGCCAGTTGCATAGGAAATAATATATTCTCTTCTGCAGTAAGAGAAGATATTAGGTT
>JAEOUK010000216.1 GCA_016839385.1 Promethearchaeota archaeon | reverse complement strand
GATACTTTTTATGTTCTGGTCGTGGTGGTGAGCCTACTATCAAAAGGTTAAAGGTAATTTTTGTAGTTTTTTGTTGCAGATAAATTAATGATTTAATGATTACTTCAATTTTTTTAATTGGAGAAATTCTTCCAACTGTAGTTATAGTGAAATCAGTATTCCTGGTTTTCCTTTGGGATCTGTAATATTTTGTTGTATCGATCCCACGACCGACAGCCTCAATTTTTGAACTTACAAGCTGGCAAGTCTCTGGTGTAGCAGTAAGAATTTTGTCAACCAGTACTCCTGCGATTCTCAGCTGTAAATTTGCCGAATCATGTGTATACCATAATGCTAGTGGAATATTTTTAAATCGTGCATATGGCGCAGCCATTATGGCGAATTTGGGATACATAAGGGCGAATATACCATCTATGGTTTCATTGCGAGTTATGTTCAAAATTGTGTTATGGAAATAACGCCCCGCATGGGTAATGTTCTCACCTTTACTGTAATCCCGCCCAATTTCATGGATGAAGACATTGTTTGGAAGATTTATTATTTCCGCTCTGGGAGTTATTACAAATAAATTGTCAAGCTTATTTGCTATATGGCATATCCAGTTAGGAATAAAAGCTAATAATGGATCACTTTTTCCTACTCGAGGGGTAATCATGATCAAATTCATAAAATTTTCAATTCTGGATAACAGATTTGATGCCACTCAAAAATCATTCTTGTGACTAAAATATCTGGATTAAATTCCTGTAGTACATATTCGCGTCCAAGATTTCCCATTTTGTATGCCTGTTCGGGGTGATCGAGCAGCCAGATAACTTTGTTAGCGAATTTTTCTAAATCTTCAACTTCGGTTAGGAATCCAGTTTTTCCATTAATTATTATATCTTCAGGTCCACCGCACCGAGTTGCCACTGCAGGTGTTTGAAAATTGTAACCTTCAACCAGAACCCGCCCAAATCCCTCGTATAAAGAAGGCAATAAAAGAACATCAGCAATTTGATACCAGTATTTTAATTGTTCAAAGTTTAAGTTTCTAAGATGGGTTATATTCAAGGCACTTAATCTACGGATTTCTTTTTCAACATAATCCCGTTCAGGCCCATCACCAATAATGACAAATTTAGCTTTAAGTGTTTTCTGAATTATTTCAATAACTTCAAATAATCCCGGAAGGTTTTTTTGGTAGCAAAGTCGACCGACAAAAAGAACCATCTTGTCTTTGGATTCGTCGATATTTTCATTTCTTTGACAATTATTTATGTTGGTCGAATGTATAAATGGGACAGGAATTATTGAAATTGTTTGTTCGGGAATCATAAAAATATTTACCAGACTATTTTTTATCGAAGAGGAAACAACACGTATATGGTTTGCTTGTTGAAGGATGTAACGTGAGAACCAAATCCGAATGCGATTGATTATTTGGTGTTCAATGAGCCAATAAGGTGAGAAAAAGTTGAAGTGAATCTGGATTTCCAGAGGCACTCTTAAAAGCCATTTTAATAATAGAGCCAGTAAACCAATTTCGAATGGATTCTGACTTGTGATAAGGTCAAAATTTTGTATATTTCTTATTCGAAGTGTTTTTATGAATCCAAAAATAGGGAATAATTGAACGAAGGGTGATTTTACAGGATAATAAGTTAACCCGGTGGTTGGAGAAATATTCGCAAAATCATCCCGGGTATAAATCAAAGCAGTTATTGTGCTTCCGATTTCAACTTTCTGTAATGCATTTAAATAATATGAATGCCGAATGATGGTATTCGTGTTCGAATTATCCCCATGGAAAACACTATCATCCGTCCCTACCATTAGTATATTCATTTTAACGCATTACATAAAACATTTTCAGTCTCGTTCAAAATATGATCAGAAGAAAACTTTTTTATTGAATTTTTTGCATTCGAACCCAGAATCTGGCGAAGGTGCATGTTTTTTTGCAATCGAATCACTGCATCATATAAATAGGAGTCAGGTTCGGGGGGAATTAAAATCCCATTTTCCATATTTGTGATAATTTCTGGATTTCCTCCTACTTTTGTAGCGATAATTGGAAGGCCACAATGAGCAGCTTCAATTAAGGAATGTGAAAAACTTTCATAAGTTGAGTAAAGAATGAAGATGTCAAAACTTTTATTTAATACCATTTGGACCATATCTGCAGGGATTGCACCAGTGAATTGGACTCGGTTTTTTAGATTGTTGCTCTCAACCAGAGATTTCAAATTTTCAAGTTCAGGTCCTTCACCAATTATCGTTAAATTTGTGTTCGAAATTCTTTTAACAAGAATTTCAATTATCTTATCAATCCGTTTGAGTGGTATTAATCGCCCGACTGTTACCAATCTGAGACCGCTCCCGAATCCAATATTATGGATTTTTTGATTATTTTCATACTTGATGGGAATTTGATCAGAAATAAAATTGGAAATAACATGGATCTTTTTATCATCAACACCCCAACTCTTCACAATATCTGCTAAATATTGGCTTGGTACGATTATAGATTCTGCTCTCCTAGCTGCAGTATGATAAATAAATCTAAGGATTTTAACTTTTAGATTATTTTCTTTTTGAAATTTTTCTAGATTATTTTTTGTCCATTTGTGATTGGATGCATATTCCCAGGCGCTATCTCCAACAATTTTTACTACAGTTGGTTTAGATTTAAAATATCCTGCTAAAGTCGCAGGTAAATTCAAACCATTAATATATATGATTTCAAATCTAT